>JAGPES010000306.1 GCA_018057015.1 Pseudomonadales bacterium
CAGATCGAGGCCGTGGCACGCGAGGTGTGGGGCAATTTCGGCGCGGTTCTCGCCGAATACCCGCATTTGCACTACTACTGCAGCGACGCATCGGCACCGGATTTCGATATCCACGTCGCCCCCGAAACAGCGGCGATCGTTGCCAGCCGCCAGCCTGCCGTCTACGTCGCCGCGCACCTCGCCAACTGGGAACTCGCCACCGCCGCGATCACGCGCCTGGGCATCCCGTTCAGCGCGGTGTACGCCCCGCAGGGCAACCCGTTCGTCGACCGCATGCTGCAGCAACGGCGACACGCGCTCGGCTGCCGGTTCATCGGCAAGAACCATGCGATCCGCCGTCTCATCGGTGAGCTGGGAGCCGGCAGATCGGTGGGATTGTTGTCCGACCAGCGTTCGGACGCCGGTGAATTATTGCCATTCTTCGGCAGCCCCGCGATGACCACGATCAGCCCGGCATGGCTCG
Source organism: Pseudomonadales bacterium (assembly GCA_018057015.1). GTDB lineage: Bacteria > Pseudomonadota > Gammaproteobacteria > Pseudomonadales > UBA5518 > UBA5518. The sequence goes on from JAGPES010000306.1 coordinate 464, forward strand.
CGTTGCGCTTCGGCTGCCCGCTGATCCCGGTGCGCGTCGAGCGCATCGGCCCGGCGCGTTACCGCACCAGCCTTTGCGCGCCGCTCACCACGCCAGGCTCCGCATCCGACCGCGCCGGCGTCATCGCGCTCTCCTGCGCGCTCAACGCGTTGTTCGAGTCGTGGATCCGCAGTCGTCCGGAGCAGTGGCTGTGCATGCGCCGCCGCTGGCCGGCGCCACAGAACGCCCTGTCCACCCGGAGCAGCCTGCAGCCATGCAATTGATCCGCGATATCCTGCGCCGCTACCCGTGGCAGTGCGCTGCGATGGTGTTCGTCCTCGTATTGGCCGGGGCTGCCGAGGGCATGAGTCTCGGCAGCCTGTTGCCGATGCTCAGCCTGGCGGCCGCCCGGGACCCTGGCACGGGCGCCGGACCCGCGGGCGATGCGATGGGCTTCGTGGGGGCCTGGTTCGAGGCTGCCGGCATGACCCCGACCCTGGGCGCACTGCTCGGCCTGATCGTGCTCGGCGTCACGGTCAAGGGGCTGCTCATGCTCCTCGCGCAATCGCTGGTCGGCTACACCGCGGCGAACTTCGCGGCCGACCTGAGGTTGCAGATGCTGCGCGCCGTGCTCGGCAGCCGCCTGGACTATTTCCTGCACCAGCCACTCGGCAAGCTCAGCAACGCGCTGACGACCGAGGCGCAGAGCACCTCCTCGTCTTTCGTCAACGCGGTGAATGCACTGACGTTCCTGATCCAGGCACTGATCTACGCGACCGTGGCGGTGGCCATCTCGTGGCGTGCCACGGTCGCCGGGCTCTGCGCCGGCGTCCTCGTGGTGGGCGTCTGCGGCGTGCTGGTGCGCATCGCACGCAAGGCCGGACGCAACCAGACCGCGCGCCTGCGCACGCTGTCGGCGCAGCTGTCGGATGTACTGCTCTCGGTGCGCCCGCTGAAGGCCATGGCGCAGGAGCGCCTCGCCGAGGCCGTGCTGGTGGCGGAGAATGCCCGCCTGGTTCGCGCGCAGCGCCGCCAGGTGCTGAGCGCCGCGACGCTCTCCTCGGCGCAGGAGGAGCTGTTCGCGATCGCCATAGCGCTCGGCATGTTCGTGGCCATCTCGCGCCTGCAGATGCCGTTCCCGACCGTGATGGTGCTGGTGCTGACGCTAGGGCGCATGCTGGCGCAACTCGGCAAGGTGCAGAAGGAGTACCAGAAAGTCGCCATCGGGGAAGGCGCCTACCTGTCGCTGCGCAATACCATCGCGCAAGCGCGCGCCGCGGAGGAGCCCGCGGGCGGCCACCTGCAGCCTGCGCTGCAGAGCGGCATATGCCTGGAGTCGGTGCGCTTCGCCTACGGTGCGCGCCCGGTCTTCACGAACCTGAACCTCGCGCTCGCGGCCGGATCGTTCACCACCCTGATGGGCCCCTCGGGCTCGGGCAAGTCCACGATCCTCGACCTCATCCTCGGCTTTGCGCAGCCGCTGGCGGGAAAGGTGACCGTGGACGGCGTGGCGCTGCAGGAGCTCGACACGCGCGCGTGGCGGCGCATGATCGGCTACGTGCCGCAGGAGACGCTGCTGCTGCATGACACCATCATGCACAACGTCACCCTGGGTGACCCCGCGTTCTCCTGGCACGATGTCCAGCGCGCGCTGCAGATGGCCGGCGTGTGGGAACTGGTGTGCACCCTGCCCGAGGGCATGAACCACGTGGTCGGGGAACGCGGCGGCAAGCTCTCAGGCGGACAGCGCCAGCGCATCATGATCGCCCGCGCGCTGGTGCGCCAACCCCGCCTGCTGATTCTCGACGAGGCCACCAGCTCGCTCGACGAGGAAAGCGAGGCCGGGATCTGCGCGACGCTCGAGGGCCTGCGCGGAACGCTCACGATCCTCGCGATTTCGCACCGCCCCGCCTTCGCGCAGGTTTCCGAGCGCGTGATCCACGTCGAGCAGCTCGATACGCGCCTGCACACCGTTGCCGGTCGCAGCATCGAATCCGGCAAAAGTCCCCGCAATTCCCTGCGGCCCGCCTGCTGAATGCGGCTAGAATTCCGGCGTGGAGAATCGCAGCCGGGGCGGTAACGATGCTGGAACATTCCCTGAGCAGCGGCAACGTGGCCGTTTGCGTGAAGGATCAGGACCGCAAGGTCCTGATGCAGGACGATTTGTGCCGCAGCATCTGTGGCGAGCGCACGGGGCAGGTCTGCAACGACGGCTGCATGCAGCTGCTCGCGGCTGACCAGCAGCGGCAGTGGCGCGACTGGGGCTGCACCGTCTACAGCAACAGCCACATTCACGGCGAGCACTTCGATGTCTCGCTCATCTGCAGTTCCGAGCGCATCATCACCTTCCTGCAGCCGCTGGAGGAAAAGTACCGCGCCGCGCTCGCTCACTACGCGACGATGGGACTGACGGAACGCGAGCAGCAGATCATCGGGCTCATCGTGCGTGGCCGCACCAACTCGCAGGTCTGCGAGGAGCTGTCGATCACGCGCGCGACGCTGCGCACCCATCTGAACCGCGCCTACGCAAAGCTGCGTGACGGTGGCGCATCGATGGAATTCCTGCCGGGCTGCCGGACCGCGGAAGAGCCCGCAGGCGCCGCCGCCTGAGCCGGGCGGCTCGCGCGGCCGCTCCCGCCGTGCGACCCGGTCACTCGCGTGCCGCGCGGTACTCCCGTTCCAGCTGGTCCACCACCTCCGCCAGCGGGCAGATGCGGTCCACCGCACCCACGCCCTGCCCCGCCGACCAGATGTCGCGCCAGCGCTTCAGGTCCTGGCGCGAGAAGTCGATGCGGCCCTCGGGCAGGTGATCGGGATCGAGTCCGTAGTTGACGATCGACTGGCGCAGCCAGTTCGCCTTCACGCCGGTGAACGAGTCCGAGCACACGATATCCTCGCTGCCGGAGGCCACCACCATGCGTTTCTGCTCCTCCGTGACCATGCTCTCCGCGGTGGCGAGGAAACGCGTGCCGAGATACGCGAAATCGGCGCCGAGGATCTCGGCGGCGCGGATAGCGCGCCCGCTGCCGATGCCGCCGCCCAGCACCAGCGGGCCGGCGAAGAAACGCCGCACTTCCTCGACGAAGGCAAAGCCCGCGATGGGCCCGGTGTGGCCGCCGGCGCCGGCCGCGACCAGCACCAGGCCGTCGACACCGGCATCGAGCGCCTTGCGCGCAAAGCGCAGCGAGATCACGTCGGCGAGCACGATGCCGCCGTAGGAATGGATCGCCTCGACCACGTCGCGCGGGCTGCCGAGCGCGGTGATCACGATCGGGGGCTTCCACTTCAGCACCGCGGCGATGTCCTGTTCGCGGCGCGGATAGCTCGGGTGCACGATCACGTTGACCGCGTACGGCGCGCAGCCGCCCTTCGTGCCGGTGGCGGCGTCGATCGCGGCGAACCAGCCCTCCAGCTCGGCGTCGTCGCGCAGGTTCTGGGTCGGAAAACTGCCGATGATTCCGGCGCGGCAGGCCGCGATCACCATCGCCGGCCCCGAGACCAGGAACATCGGCGCCTGGATCACCGGGAGACGCAGTCGTTGCCTGATATCAGCGAGCATCGCTCCTCCACTTCGCCTGCACGATCCGGAACCGGTTGCTCACGAAAGCCAGGTCCGTCAGGCAGGCATTGCCGGCCGGGGTCAGGCCGGTGACGTGGAAATCGCTGTAGGCGGCCGCGAAATTGATCGGCATGCCGCTCAGGTTGCACGCCACCGAGGCGCCCGCGACCTGGTAGGCATCCACCGCGTGGCGCAGGAACTCCTCGTCGGTCGAGTACACGTGCGAGGTGATCGCGCCGCGCTCGCGCACGCGAGCGGTGGCATCCGCGAGCGCCGCCTCGCGCGAGGGCGCACCGATCAGGAAGGACACCGGCCCGAAGCGCTCCTCGCCGTAGAGGTCCGCCGCGCCGGGATCGACCGCGAGCATCAGCGGCGTGCCGGTGCGCGCCGCCGGGAAATCCGGGTGCGCGTAGGGCGCCGAGTCGCGCACGATGCGCCCGCGGCGGGCGCCCGCCTCGCGCATCGCGTCGATGGTCTGCGCAACGTCGTCGTTGACCAGCGCGCCGCAGAGGAACGCGGCGTTTCCCGGATCGGCGAGATGCGCGTCGACGGCGTCGCGCAGCGCGGCGCACACGGCGTCGAAGGACACGGTCTCGCCACCGGCACGGATGCCGGCGGCCGGGACGTAGATGTTCTGCACGCTGGTGCACATCTGCGCCGAGGCCTGGCACAGCGAATGCGCGACCGCCTGCGCGGTGATGGCGAGATCGTCGGTGGATTCCAGCAGCACCGAGTTGCAGCCCGCGGTCTCGGTGTAGACCTG
>JAGPES010000307.1 GCA_018057015.1 Pseudomonadales bacterium
AGACCATCCTCGCAACGCTGCCCTGTTTCGATTGACCACAATTCCGACGCTGCCGCGGCGAACCGGTTGCCACAGGTAGCGGGATTGTCGTGGACGGCGGGAATCGGTGCAGCTCACTTTGACCGCCGCCGCGCAGAGTCGCAAGCTCGCACCCTGGTCCGCTCTCTCTCGGGCGCGTGACCCTGCCAACCGGCGATCTCAGCTGCCGTGCAGGCCGATCCGAGCATCCCGGGCGCCATGACCACCGCCGACCTGGCGGCGTACGACGTCGTCGAGCGCGATCCCGTGTGCCTCGATTACCGCGGTTACGACGTGTGCGGGATGGGACCGCCGTCGTCGGCCGGATCATCGGCTACACCGCGCAATCAGTCATGAATCACATCGACTTCGGGCTCGACCCGCAGTTGTCGTTGGCGATCCCGCACTTCATGAACCTCGACGGCTCCACCGCGATCGAGCCCCCGGTCCCCGGACTCACCGTGGACTACGACGCCGCAGCGCTCGAGGCAGCATTGGAGGCACGCGGCCACACGGTCACCGTCATCAGCCAGGAGAGCGGCCTCTCGGTCGTCCAGGTCACTCCCGACGGGTTGATCGGCGGCGCCGACCTCCGGCGCGACGGGCCGACCGTCCAGGACCCGAGGCCGGCTTCGATACGTTGCCATATGGCTGCCCGCTCTCCGGGGCGTCAATGCCGCTGAACCGGCGGAGCCGGTGGCCGGGGTGGGGGAGTTCAGGTGGCCGCCAGGGGCGTGGCTCGAGGCGCGCGTGGCGCTCGAGGAGCCGCGCATCTTCGTCAGGCGCTTGCAGCGACTGGAGTTGCGCATCGATCGCTGAGGCCCTGCCCGGCGCCGGAATCAGCCAAGCAGCGGGTCACTGCCGCTGTCGAGCACCGCGCGAATTGCCCGTGCCACCGACGCGCGTAGCTGCCGCTTCACAGCGCTGAAGGCGGCGGCAGTCGCGAGCGTGCTCGCCGCCTCGATCGCGCGTGGCAGCAACTGCGCTGGTTCCACGATCTCGTCGACCATGCCGGTGGCGAGCGCAGCGCGGACATCAACAGATTCCCCACCCAGCACCAGGCGGCTGCGGTGCGGCTCGGCCAGCCCCTCGCGCACGATCGCGAGTGGCACCGCTGGGTACGGGATGCCGGCGGTGACCTCGGCGAGCCCGAACCTCGCATCACCCATGGCCGCGATGCGCCGATCGCAGGCGAGTCCCATCACGATGCCCGCGCCGATCGCATGACCATTGAACGCCGCGACCACCGGAAACTCCAGCAGGTACACGCTGCCCGCGAGGCGGTTGATCGCGAGCACCAGTGCCACGCGCTCGGCGTCGTTGGCGCGCGCCACCGCGCGGATGTCGACCCCGGCGGTGAATGCGCGCCCGCGGCCGGTGATTACCGCACCGGCGCGTGGCGGGGTGGCGGCGAGCCGCGCGAGTGCGGCGATCAGACTCTCGAGCGCCTCGATGTCGAGCGCATTCAGCGGCGGGCGATCCATCGTGAGGACGGCCGTGCCACCGTGATCCTCAATCGTGATGTTCATGGTGTGTTCCCTGTGAACTGCGCGAGTACGCGCGCAAAGAGTGGCGGAAACGGGTGCTCGCGCGCGGCAGCGCGTCGAGAGGCCTCGAATTGAGCGTGTTCCAGAGCAGCGTCACCTCTGGATTGCGCGTCACGCCACGCCGTGCATCGACTGCGCCCCGCGGTAGCGGAGAAGCGGCTCACGGTGGATGCACAGCGGGAGTTTACTCGCTCAAGACGCGTTACCGCGACGGCACCACGCACGCGGTGTCAGCCTCTCGACTTCATCGACATCGGTGCGGCGCGCGAGAAAGTGCGCGTGGCGCGGGCGCTCGAATCGCTGCCGCTGGTCAGCGAGGCACTCGCGCGCGGCGAGCTGAGTTACTCGAAAGCCCGCGCGATCACGCGCAGTTCCTCGCGCGCGAAACGGTGACATCGCGCCAGGCCGAGCGCTACCAGGTGGTGGTGCATGTCGACCGCTCCGTTCTTGCGGACGACGGGCACGGGGACTGCTGCCATATCGAGCACGGCGGCGCGATCGCCGCCGAAACGGTGCGCCGACTGGTCTGCGATGCCTCGGTCGTGACGCTGGAGGAATCCGACGACGGCGAACCTCTGAATATCGGCCGCCGCTCGCGCGTGATTCCGCCGGCGATCCGCCGCGCGCTGGCGCACCGCGACAAGGGCTGCCGCTTCCCCGGCTGCCTGAATCACCACTATGTCGATGCGCATCACATCCGCCACTGGGCCGACGGTGGCGAGACACGCATCGACAACCTGGTGCTGGTGTGTCGGCATCACCACGGCCTGCTGCACGAGGGCGGCTTCACGCTGGAACGGCGCGACGACGGCAAGCTGCTGTTCTTCCGCCCCGATGGCGAGTTGCTGCCCGAGGTGCCGAAGCCGCCGCTGCGGGTGCGCGACATCGAGGCCATCGTCGCGGAGACCGGGACAGACGTTTCCGCGGAAACGTCGCGCTCGCTGTGGGACGGCAGCCGGATGGACCTGGACATGGCGGTGGGCGGCTTGATGACGCTGAACGGGTGGGAGCCGAGCCATCACCCCTGGCGATAGCGCCCTCGACTTCCCGCACCCGTCCGACCGCGCCGAGCATTTCGAGCACCATCGGCAGGCGTTTCTTCCACGGCCTGTGCGAAGTTCTCTGTGGGTCGCCTCCTGTGGGTCGCCATTCATGGCGACAGCAGCATCCGGGCAGGCACCCGTCGGCATCAATGCCGACTCACAGGAGGCGACCCGTCAGCGGGGTGGGGCAATACCGGATTTTCTGAACCCATTAAATAGTTGACCAACACAGTGGGTTATTGGATACTGGGCCCGTGTTTCAGGCCACCTCGAAGGGGCTCGGATTCCGGTGCAACTCACCACCCGTGGACGATATGCAGTGACTGCCATGCTCGACCTCGCGCTGCACGCGGGCGAGGGCACGATGCGGCTGTCGGACATCGCCGAGCGCCAGGGCCTGTCGCTGTCCTACCTCGAGCAGCTGTTCTCGCGGCTGCGCCGCGAGGGGCTGGTGGCCAGCGTGCGCGGGCCCGGCGGCGGCTATCGCCTGGCGCAGCCGCAGGCGGAGCTGAGCATCGGCAGGATCATCGACGCAGTGAACGAGCACCTCGACGTGACGCGCTGCAAGGGCAAGGGCGATTGCCAGCACGGCGACACCTGCCTGACACACCATCTGTGGACGGAACTGAGCGATAATCTGCACCAGTTCCTGCACCGCATCACCATTGCCGACCTGTTGCGCGAGCATGCCGCGCGCCAGCGCTGCACCGGGCACACGGAGGGCTCGTCATGACCGAGCAGATCCAGACCCTGTTGAAGCAGGACTACGAAGCGGGCTTCGTGACCCGCGTCGATTCCGATACCTTTGCGCCTGGCCTAGACGAGGACGTGGTGCGACGGATTTCCGCCAGGAAGGGCGAGCCCGAGTGGCTGCTCCAATGGCGACTCAAGGCTTATCGCTCGTGGGTGACGATGCACGAGCCCACGTGGGCGCACGTGCGTTTCGATCCGATCGATTACAACGCGGTGTCGTACTACTCGGCACCCAAGTCCATGGCCGACGGCCCGAAGAGCCTCGACGAGGTGGACCCCGAACTGCTCGAGACCTACGAGAAGCTCGGGATCCCGCTGCACGAGCGCGCCAGGCTGGCCGGGGTCGCGGTGGACGCGGTCTTCGATTCGGTCTCGGTGGTCACCACCTTCAAGGAGAAGCTGCACGAGGCCGGCGTGGTGTTCTGCCCGATCTCGGAGGCGGTGCACTCCCACCCCGAACTGGTGCAGAAGTACATGGGCAGCGTGGTGCCGCAGCGCGACAATTTCTTTGCGGCGCTGAACTCCGCCGTCTTCAGCGACGGCTCCTTCGTCTACATCCCCCCTGGCGTGCGCTGCCCGATGGAGCTCTCGACCTATTTCCGCATCAACGAGGCCAAGACCGGCCAGTTCGAGCGCACGCTGATCATCGCCGACGAGGGCAGCCACGTGAGCTACCTCGAGGGCTGCACCGCGCCGATGCGCGACGAGAACCAGCTGCACGCCGCGGTGGTCGAGCTGGTCGCGCTGAAGGGCGCGCGCATCAAGTATTCCACGGTACAGAACTGGTACCCCGGGGATCGCGACGGCAAGGGCGGCATCTACAACTTCGTGACCAAGCGTGGCGTGTGCCACGCCGACGCCTCGATCTCGTGGACACAGGTCGAGACCGGTTCGGCGATCACCTGGAAGTATCCCTCCGTGATCCTGCGCGGCGACAACTCGGTGGGTGAGTTCTACTCGGTGGCGCTCACCAACAACCTCCAGCAGGCCGACACCGGCACCAAGATGATCCATCTGGGCAGGAACACGCGCTCGACGATCATCTCCAAAGGCATCTCGGCGGGGCGTTCGAGCAATGCCTACCGCGGGCTGGTGCGCATCAATCCGGGCGCCGAGGGTGCGCGTAACTACACCCAGTGCGATTCGCTGCTGATCGGCGACAAGTGCGGCGCGCACACCTTCCCCTACATCGAGAGCCGCAACCCCTCGGCCACCGTCGAGCACGAGGCCACCACCTCGAAGGTCAGCGAGGACCAGTTGTTCCTCTGCCAGCAGCGCGGCCTGGATGCGGAGAAGGCGGTGTCGATGATCGTCAACGGCTTCTGCCGCGAGGTCTTCAAGGAGCTGCCGATGGAGTTTGCCGTGGAAGCCGGCAAGCTGCTAGAG
>JAGPES010000308.1 GCA_018057015.1 Pseudomonadales bacterium
GTCCAGTTCGATCCGCTCGCTGTTCTGGGCGTTCGCGAGCACGTCCTGGCCGAAGGCGGCAGCGATGACGCGGGCATCGGCGAACGTCCCCTCGCCGCCGCGACGCCCGAACTCCGGACTGATCTTGCGCTCGAGCCCGAGCTCGCGGGACGCCTCCGCCAGGTCATCGGAGTTGAACGTCAGGTCGGCCAGGCGATCGGAGCGCTCGACAAACACGGGTTCGGCGGCGCGGCGCTGCAGTTCGGTCTCGATACCTGCGCGCATTTCCTCAAAAGACGGCACGGCCTGCTCGCGCAACTCGAGCAGCTTGACCAGGTGCCAACCCGATTCGGTCTTCACCGGAGCCGACACATCGCCGGGCTTCAGCGCCTTCAGCGCGCTCTCGAACTCGGCGGGGAATGCGTCACCCGTGGAGAAACCCAGGTCGCCGCCGGTTGCGGCGGAGCCGGCATCCTCGGAATTGTCGCGCGCCAGCGCCGCGAAGTCCTCGCCGGCGACAACGCGCTCGCGCAGCGCCGCGAGCTTCGCCTGTGCCTCGGCATCGGGCAGCGAGGACAGCATGATGTGCGCGGCGTGACGCTCCTGCGCGCCCTCGAAACTCTCGCGACGGCGCTCGTACTCCGCGCGTACCTCCTCCGCGGAAACGGGCTGGAACAGGTCGGCGAGCTTCAGTTCCACGTACTCGACCTGAAGTGTCTCCTCGGTGTGGAACTCGGACTTGTTCTCCTCGTAGTAGGCCGCGACGCGATCGTCGGGCACCTCCACACCGGCCCCGGCGCCCGCGACGGGAACGCTGAAGTAACGCACGTCGAGCGTCTGCTGCGTCAGCCGGGCGACGTTGCCCATCTCGACGCCGGTCACGAACTCGCTGATCTCCAGACCGTTGGTCACCTGCGCGATCATCATCTCCTCGCGCATCAGGTCCTTGAACTGCGCGGGGCTCATGCCGTTGCTGGCGAGTATTCCCTGGAACCGGGCCTGGGAGAAAACCCCGTTGTCGTGGAAACTCTCGTTGTCGACGATGAGCTGGTTGAGCATTGCCTCGCCGATGCGGAACCCGGATCGCTCCGCGACCTGCCGCAGCAGCTTGCGGTCGATCAACGACTGGAGCACCGGGTCCTTGAGGCGCGCCTCGTCGAGCAACGAGGCATCCACGTTGTCCTGCATCTGCGCGAGCAGCCTGCGGCGTTCCAGCTCGATGCTCTGCGCAAGCTCGGGTTCCGTCACCGCCTCGCCGTTCACCCGCGCAACCTCTGGCACACCGCCCGTGAAGAAGGCATCGATGCCGAAGGCCGCGAACGGAATCACGATCAGCGCGATGATGACCTTCGCGACCGTTCCTTCGATCTTGTCCCGGATGTTCTGCAGCATGGGTACCTGGGTATCCTCGGGGCGAGCGGCGGATGAGTTGGAACCGTGAACGCGCCGTTCCCGGCCGCGGCCCGGATGGCGCGGCCGGGCGCAGGTGCGCTGACTGTCTTAGCTGACTGCGTCCTTCAGGGCCTTGCCGGGCTTGAACGTGGCGTTGCGGCTGGCCCCGATGAGCATGGTTTCGCCGGTCTGGGGGTTGCGCCCCTGGCGCTCCGCGCGCTCCTTCACCGAAAAGGTCCCGAAGCCGACGAGAGCAACCTGATCGCCGCCCCGCAACGCCGAAACGATACCTTCCAGCGTCGCATCGAGAGCACGTGCGGCAGACGCCTTGGAGATGTCCGCCTTGTCCGCAATCAGGTCGATCAGTTCAGCTTTGTTCACAGAAATGTCCTTGATGGGTTCGCGTTCAGATTGAATGACTGGGCCACCGCGCTCGTGACGGCTCGAAGGGCCGAGGAGTTTACACCACCCTCGCCCTTCACGGTCAAGCCGGCGGGCGGCGCTCAGTGGGTGTTGATCCGGCCCTGGTCGGCGCTGCGCGCGGCCTCGTCGGCGGCCTTCTCGCTGAGCGTCTTCCATTCCTCGTCCGACACCGGCTCGGGCATGTGCTCGAGCGCGATGTCCAGGACCTGGTCGATCCAGCGCACAGGGCGTATCTCGAGAGCAGACTTGATGTTGTCGGGAATCTCCTTCAGGTCGCGCTCGTTCTCTTCGGGAATGATGACTGTCTTGATGCCCCCGCGATGCGCCGCCAGCAGCTTTTCCTTCAGCCCGCCGATCGCGAGCACCTGGCCGCGCAGCGTGATCTCGCCGGTCATCGCAACGTCCGCGCGCACGGCGATGCCGGTCAGCACGGATACCAGCGCGGTACACATGCCGACACCCGCGCTAGGGCCGTCCTTGGGAGTGGCGCCTTCCGGCACGTGGATGTGCAGGTCGAATTTCTCGTGGAAGTCCGGCCGGATGCCTAGCGTCTTGGCGCGACTGCGCACCACTGTTATCGCCGCCTGGATCGACTCCTGCATCACGTCGCCCAGCGAGCCGGTCTTGACCTGGCGCCCCTTGCCCGGCACCGCGACCGCCTCGATCGTGAGCAACTCGCCGCCCACCGATGTCCACGCCAGGCCGGTCACCTGCCCGACCTGGTTGCTCTCGAGCGCCTCGCCATAGCGGAACTTGCGCACGCCGGAGTACTCGCCGAGCGTCGAGGCATTCACCTCGGCCGCGCCAGCATCCTTGCCCAACGAAAGCTGCTTGACCCGCTTGCGGCAGATCTTGGAGATCTGGCGCTCCAGGCTGCGCACGCCGGATTCGCGCGTGTAGTAGCGCACCAGGTCGCGCAGTGCACTGTCGTCAAAGGAGATTTCCTCCTCGCCGAGCCCCGCGTTCTTCATCTGCTTCGGCACCAGGTAGCGGCGCGCTATGTTGACCTTCTCGTCCTCCGTGTAGCCCGAGATGCGGATCACTTCCATGCGGTCGAGCAGCGGCGCGGGAATGTTCATCGAATTCGAGGTGCAGATGAACATCACGTCTGAGAGGTCGTAGTCCACCTCGAGGTAGTGATCGTTGAAGTTGTGGTTCTGCTCCGGATCGAGCACCTCGAGCAGCCCCGAGGCGGGATCACCTCGATGGTCCATGCCCATCTTGTCGACTTCGTCCAGCAGGAACAGCGGGTTGCGCACGCCGGCCTTCGCCAGTTTCTGCAGGATCTTGCCGGGAAGAGAACCGATGTAGGTCCTGCGGTGGCCGCGGATCTCCGCCTCGTCGCGCACCCCGCCGAGCGCCATGCGCACGAAGGTGCGGTTGGTCGCGCGCGCGATGCTCTCGCCGAGCGAAGTCTTCCCTACACCGGGCGGGCCGACGAAGCAGAGCACGGGCCCCTTCGCCTTGCCCACGCGCTTCTGCACCGCGAGGTACTCCAGGATGCGTTCCTTGACCTCGTCAAGCCCGTAGTGATCCTGCTCGAGGATCTGTTCGGCGCGCACCAGATCATTGCGCACCTTGCTGCGCTTCTTCCACGGCACGTTCACCATCCAGTCGAGATAGCTGCGCACCACGGAGGCTTCCGCCGACATCGGCGACATCATCTTCAGCTTGTTTAGCTCGGCGAGCGCCTTGGCTTGCGCCTCCTTCGACATGCCGGCACCACGGATGCGCCGCTCCAGGCTCTCGACCTCGCTCGGTGAATCCTCGAGCTCGCCCAGTTCCTTCTGGATGGCCTTCATCTGCTCGTTCAGGTAGTACTCTCGCTGGCTCTTCTCCATCTGCTTCTTGACGCGGCCGCGAATGCGCTTTTCGACCTGGAACAGCTCGATCTCGCCTTCCATCAGGCCCATGAGGTGCTCGATGCGCTCGACGGTCGAATCAACCTCGAGGATCTGCTGCTTCTGCCCCAGTTCCAGCGACATGTGTGCGGCAATCGTGTCTGCGAGCCGTGCCGGCTCGTCTATTCCGCTCAGCGCGCTCAACACCTCGGCCGGCACCTTCTTGCCGAGATTCACGTACTGCTCGAACATCCGCATGCAGGTGCGCACCAGCGCGTCGGCTTCGGATGGCCCGATTGCCTTCTCGCCCAGCGGACGCACGCTGGCCTCGAGGAAACCCTCTCGCGCTCTCACGCCCTCGATCGCGGCGCGCTCGCTGCCTTCGACCAGCACCTTGACCGTGCCGTCGGGCAACCTCAGCAATTGCAGCACGTTGGCAATCGTGCCCACGCGGTAGACGTCCTTCATGCCCGGGTCGTCTTCGGTGGCGCTGCGTTGTGCCACCAGCAGGATGCGCTTGCCGTCCTCCATCGCCGCTTCGAGCGCCGCGATCGATTTCTCGCGCCCGACGAACAGCGGGATGACCATGTGCGGAAAGACCACGACATCGCGCAGCGGCAACAGCGGCAGCACCGGCCGCGCAGCAGTCTCGGATTTCATTGATTTACTCCTCGCCCCTCACGGGCCTGGAACGGCAACTCCGCGCGGTAAACGGGACGTTGCCGGAAGATACTACTCGAAGTGCGCAAGCCGGACCTGCGCGGCGCGGGGGAGCTCACTCCCCGGGAGCGGCCTTGGACTGGATGGTTTCGTAGACCTTGAGCGGCGCCGAATCGCCCCTTATCACGGACTCGTCGATCACGACCTTCGTCACGTCGCGTTCCGAGGGAATCTCGTACATGGTCTCGAGCAGCACCGACTCGAGAATCGAGCGCAACCCGCGCGCACCGGTCTTGCGCGCCAGCGCACGCTCGGCTATCGCGCGCAAACCGTCCTCGCGAAAATCCAGTTCGAAGCCCTCCATGTCGAAGAGCTTCTTGAACTGCCGCGTCAGCGAGTTCTTCGGCTCGGTCAGGATCTGGATCAACGCGGCGCTATCGAGCTC
>JAGPES010000309.1 GCA_018057015.1 Pseudomonadales bacterium
CACTACACTAGCGGGCCGTCCATGATCGGGTGTTGGCCTTCTCGCGATAGATGCCGGCGATGTAATAGCCAGCCTGACGGGCGCTGTGCTCGATGTCGGCTTGGCGCGCAAGGTCTTGTTCGTCGGTGCTGACACGCAGGTAGAGTCGGGCGATTTGCATGTAGTGGATGGCCAAGTTGGGTATACCGAACTTGGCTATCTTTTGAAGATGTGGTCAAGAACAAAAGAGCCAATGTAAATTGGCTACGCCCTATTTGACCATCTATTTTGGCCTCTTAACTGCTTTTTCGGCTCCACTGCATCTCAGAACCCGATGACGGAATCTTCTGGGGTTCCGGCGTAGACCCCCCTATCGGAGTCGTATGGGCAGGGTGGCGAAACCACTGCCGGGGTACACCGCGCCGGTGGGCGGCCGGTCCGGGATCGGGTCGATGCGGGTCGTGCGCCCGAGGATCTCCTCCATCACCACACGCATCTCCATCCGAGCCAGAGGAGCGCCTGGGCAGACGTGGATTCCCGCGCCATATAGCAGGTTTGCGGTCGGGTCGCGGTCCAGCCGATACGCCTCCGGATCCTCGAAAACACGACCATCGCGGTTGGCAGAAATCCAGATCAGCGAGATCCGTTCGCCGGCGGCGATCTTCCTGCCACCGATCTCTACCGGACGAGTGGTGATGCGGCGGTTGGCGACCAATGGTCCGTAGATCCGGAGAATCTCTTCGGTTGCGGCGGGCAGCAGGGAGGGCTGCGTGCGGAGCTGCTGCTGCAGTTCCGGGTGTTGCGAGAGGTAGTGAACCAGGATGCCCAGCGCTGCCGAAATCGTGCCGACCTCACCGACGGTCCAGTTTCGCACGATGCTGACGATTTCTTCATCGCGCAACGGTTGGCCCTGTACCTGTTGCCGAAGCAGTGAACCGGTGATGTCATCGCTGGCCTGCGCACCGGCCGCCCGCCGGATCTGCAGCAACTCGTGGACGTAGCCCTCGAATTCCTTGGCGACCTCCGCCATCGCCGTCCGGTCCTGCGCAAAAGTCGCCTGATGATTCTTCTGCGTCCAGAGACGCAGCGGTTCGCACATTTCGAGCGGCCAACCGAGCGAGGCGGACTGAATCCGTACGGCGAACCAATGGGCGAAGTCGCCGATGAACTCCAGCTCATCGCGCTCCAGCAGCGATTGAAGACGCTTCGCGGCGATCTCGCGACATTGCGGCTCGAACGCGTCCACACGTTCCGGCCGAAAATATTGCACGATCATCCGTCGGTACTCGGTATGCTCGGGGGGATCCATGCCGTCCGGAACGGAGAGATGTCGGGATGCGGCGTTGCTGAAGGTGTCGGGATCCATCAGCACGCGAACGATATCCTGGTGCCGAAACACGGACCAGCCGAGAAAGTCGCTGTACGCAACCGGACAGCGCTCACGCATCTCGTCGTAGGCAGCTCGCTGATCACGCTGGACGGCGTCGGATTTCGGGTCCCAATCCGGTTGCAAGATATCGTTCACGGTCGTTCCTTCCTCATCGCCTTAGAGTAGCGGCCCCCGCGCTCGACGATGAAAGGCCGGCCGCGCAGCCCATTCATTGTTTGCTCGCCAGACGAATCAGTCGATTGGTTTCCACCCCGGGTGCTGGAAGTAACGGCCGTACTGATTCACCGCGCCTACGGTCTGCGCTGCTCCGGCAGCCGGCGTGGCTTTCGACTTGCCCTGCATCGCGTCGGCACCGGTAGTGAGTTCGGCGACGATGAGGTGCAGGTTTTCGTCTGCTGCGGGGTCGAGCTTGCACTCGGTGACTATCTTGGCGATGTGCGCCTCGACCAGGCTGCCCAACGCCTTGTACTCGTCTGCCGTCAGCGTTCCGTGGTGGATGGCTGTCGCTTTCGCGACCAGCGCGGTGCGGATATCGCTCATGTTCCGGCGCAGCGGCTCGTCCGTTGCCCACTTCTTGCCGTGGTCGAGCATCAATTTGGTTGGCGCAGCCGCTGCGTGCTGGTGCGAATTGGTGGCCGAAGCAGGGGTGGCAGAGGCGGGGGCGGCAGAGGCAGGCGCGCCGATGGCGAAGGTAGTGAGCAGGGCGGCTGTGAGCAGGGTGCGGTGGATGTTCATGGGATTCTCCTCAATGTTGAACAACAATGATCTCCGGATCGTCAGCATGCTCGACGAGCAGCGTCCGGACGCGGTCTTGCCATAGTGATTGGAACTGTGCGGTCTGCCCGGCGGTGGCAGTACCGGCGACGCAGCGCGGCATCAGGGAAGCGATGCGCGCATCGCCCGGCAACCGCTCCAGCCGGGCGGAGACAATGGCCGCCGTACTGGTGTCCTGCCGCGTGAAACGCAGCTGGCCGGGGATGTCGGCGCCGAAGGAGAGCAGGCAACGGCGATCAAAACGCCCTGCAATTCCCTTGAAGCCGGTATCGTTGCTCGCACCGGTGAGCAGGCTGACGACATTGGCAACGACGCCAGCAACCCCGGTGAGTCGGTCATCCCGGAGCTCGACGCGGATGCCACCGCGCTCGGGAAAGGCTGCCGGGTAGAGGGCGCGCATGGCTGCGCGGGTCATCAGATAGGCGGAAGCGACGGTCGGGCACGAATGCCCGGCGAGCTTGACCGCGTCGCTGTAGGTGTATTCGATGATGCCGTCCTCCACCGCCCCGAGGAACCGGGCCAGTGGGTCGCGAACGGTAATTCGTGGTGCAGATTCAAAAAACTCCGGGAAATTCATGAGTTCGTTCTCCTCGGGACAGTCGCGCTTGCCAAACGGACACTACACGCCTAAGATAGTAACCACTTACTTACAGAAATGCAAGCTGACCACCATCATGGATATTCAGAGCAGCGTCCACAAGGCTTCTGGCCAACGTCTGAGCAGCGACGAACGACAGCGCGAGATCGTCGCTGCGGTACTTGCGCTGGCCCGCGAGCGCGGGCCGGATGCGATCACCACGCAGGCCATCGCCGACCGGATCGGCGTCACGCAGGGGGCAATCTTCCGTCACTTCCCGCACAAGGAGGCAATCTGGATGGCGGTCTTTGCCTGGGTCCGGGAATCGCTTGGCACGCTTTTGGCGACCGCTGTGGCGCAGCGCCAGTCGCCGCTGGCAAAGATCGAGGCCGCGTTCTTCGCGCACGTGGCCTTCATCGCGACCAACCCCGGCGTTCCCCGCGTACTGTTCCACGAGCTGCAATATCCCGGGGATTCGCCGGTGCGCGCCGAGGTCCAGGCGATGATCGCTGGCTACCGCGAGCGGCTGACCGCGCTGTTCACCGAGGCCAGGACGGCCGGTGAGCTTCCCGCCGCGCTGGATACCGCGCTGGCGCCGGTGCTGTTCATTGGGGCGGTGCAGGGCCTGGTCATCGAGTCAGCGCTCGCCGGCAACGAGGACGCAATGATGGCGCGTGCGCAGCAGATGTTCCCGCTGCTCGTGCACGGCTATCGCGGGCCACAAGAAGCATGAACTTGCGCTTTTCCCGCAAGGCGGTATTGCGCGCAGTCGCCGTCGCCAGTGTACTGTTGCTCGGCTGGCTGGCGACCAGCCAGGGACCGCTGGCGCCAACCAGGGTGACTTTGACCAAGGTGCAGCTGGGGCCGCTGCTGGAGAGCACCTTCGGCATCGGCACAGTCGAGGCTCGCCGCAGCTATGCACTGGGTCCGACGACGGCCAGCCGCGTGGCGCGCGTGCTGGTCGACCAGGGCGATGCCGTCACGGCCGGGCAACTACTTGCCGAACTCGATCCGGTCGACCTCGACGATCGCGTTGCGAGCGGCCGACTCGTCGCACAACGTGCCGCAAGCGCTGTCCGCGCGGCGCAAGCTGAGCTGGTCGCGGCGCAGAGCCGTGCGCTAGTCGCGGTCGCCAGCGCGCGTCGTTCCGCCGAACTACGCGCACGCGGTTTCTTCAGCCAAGAGGCCGCCGACGCCAAGCAGCAAGAAGCCAATGCCGCGACGGCGGTAGCGGACGCCACGGCCGCCCAACTGGCGGCGGCGCGGCGCGATCACGAACGCGCGCTGGCCGATGTTGCCGGTGTCGGCAAGCTGCGCGCGCAGGCACTGCTGGCGAGTCCCGTCGATGGCATCGTCAGTGCGCGACTGTTCGAACCGGGATCGACGATCGTTGCCGGGCAGGCCGTGCTGCAGGTCATTGACCCGGCGAGCCTGTGGGTCAGGGCGCGCATCGACCAGGGCCAGGCCGGCGGCGTGCGCGTTGGACAGTCAGCCGAGATCGTGCTGCGCTCGGATGCCAAGCGTGTCTACCCGGGCGAAGTCCGGCGCGTCGATTGGCTAAGCGATTCGGTCGCCGAAGAGCGCATCGTCAATGTCGCCTTCGCGGCGATTCCCGACGCACTCTCGATCGGAGAGCTGGTCGAGGTGACCATCGGCACCGCTGAACTGCCCGATGCACCCTGGTTGCCGACGGCAGCGGTGAAGCGTGTGGACCGACAGGATGGCGTGTGGCGAATAAAGGACGGGCGCGTCACGTTTCATCCGGTCGAGGTCGGCATCTCCACCCTGGATGGCCGCAGCCAGATTCTTGCTGGTCTGGCAGCAGGCGACGAAGTTGTCGTACACAGCGAGCAGGCATTGCAGCCCGACGCGAAAGTCAGGGTCGTCGTCGCCATCGTCGGTGCCAGGCGATGATCAATCTCGCCGGTCGCGACATCCTCAACGGCTGGGGCAAGTTCGTCTTCACCGGCCTCGGGCTCGGCTTGCTGATCGGCGTCACGCTGTCGATGGCCGGGA
>JAGPES010000310.1 GCA_018057015.1 Pseudomonadales bacterium
CCTCGGTCTTGGGCGGGAAGTATTCGCAGCTGATGCGCAGGGCCCGGGTTGCGTTGTCCATGGTTCCCGCTCAGTAGCGGTACTGTTCGTTCTTGAACGGCCCGTCGACCGGCACCTTGATGTAGTCAGCCTGCTGCGGCGTGAGACGCGTGAGCACGCCGCCGAAGCCGGCGACCATGTGGCGGGCCACTTCCTCGTCGAGCTGCTTGGGCAGCACCTCGATGCGCAGCGCGCCCGGTTTCATCTCCGGCTCGAGATCCGCGAAACGGCGCTCGTAGAGGTAGATCTGCGCCAGCACCTGGTTGGCGAAGGAGCCGTCCATGATGCGCGAGGGGTGGCCGGTGGCGTTGCCGAGGTTCACCAGGCGGCCCTCGGAGAGCAGGATCAGGTGGTCGTTGGTCGCGCGATTGCGGTAGATCATGTGCACCTGCGGCTTCACTTCCTCCCACTCCCAGTTGCGGCGCATGAAGGCGGTGTCGATCTCGTGGTCGAAGTGGCCGATGTTGCACACCACGGCGCCGCACTTGAGCGCGGCGAGCATGTGGTGGTCGCAGACGTCCATGTTGCCGGTGGCCGTGACCACGAGGTCGGTCTGCGCCAGCAGCTGGCGGTCGATGCTCTCGGCGCTGCCGTCGTTGCGACCGTCGAGGTAGGGCGACACCACTTCGTAGCCGTCCATGCAGGCCTGCATGGCGCAGATCGGGTCGATCTCGCTGATGCGCACGATCATGCCTTCCTGGCGCAGCGACTGCGCCGAGCCCTTGCCCACGTCGCCGTAGCCGATCACCAGCGCCTTCTTGCCGGACAGCAGGTGGTCGGTGCCGCGCTTGATCGCGTCGTTCAGGCTGTGGCGGCAGCCGTACTTGTTGTCGTTCTTGGACTTGGTCACGGAGTCGTTCACGTTCATCGCGGGCACTTTCAGCGTGCCGTGCTTCAGCATCTCCTGCAGGCGCAGCACGCCGGTGGTGGTTTCCTCGGTGATGCCGTGCACGTTCTCCAGCAGTTGCGGGTAGCGTTCGTGCAGGATGCCGGTGAGGTCGCCGCCATCATCGAGGATCATGTTTACCGGCCACGGCTTGCCGTCCTTCAGGATGGTCTGCTCGATGCACCAGTCGTACTCTTCCTCGGTCTCGCCCTTCCACGCGTAAACGGCGACGCCCGAGGCCGCGATCGCCGCGGCGGCGTGATCCTGCGTCGAGAAGATGTTGCACGAGGACCAGCGCACTTCGGCACCCAGTTCCGCCAGCGTCTCGATCAGCACGGCGGTCTGGATCGTCATGTGCAGGCAGCCGAGGATCTTCGCGCCGGCCAGCGGCTGGCTGTCGCGGTAACGCGCGCGGATCGCCATCAGCGCGGGCATCTCGCTCTCGGCGATCGCGATCTCGCGACGCCCCCAGCCGGCCAGCGATATGTCGGCGACCTTGTAGTCGGTGAATGCTTTCTGTGCGGTATTCATTTGTCTGTTCCTTGGATGATGTCGACTCGATGATCTGTTGCTGGTGTTGCAGGTCGGGCTTCTGTGGGTCGGCATGAATGCCGACCCACAGGGGCATTGCCACAGGGCATGTCAAAGCGCCTTCGCCAGCGCCGCGGCCTTGTCGGTGCGCTCCCAGGTGAAGTCCGCGTCCTCGCGGCCGAAGTGGCCGTAGGCGGCGGTGGCACGATAAATGGGGCGGCGCAGGTCGAGCATTTCGATGATGCCGCGTGGCCGCAGGTCGAAGTGCTGGCGGATCAGCTCGATGATCGCGGCGTCGGAGAGCCTGCCGGTGCCGAAGGTGTTCACCGAGATCGAGGTCGGCTCGGCCACGCCGATCGCGTAGGAAACCTGGATCTCGCAGCGGTCCGCGAGACCGGCGGCCACGAGGTTCTTGGCCACGTAGCGGCCGGCGTAGGCGGCGGAACGGTCGACCTTGGACGGATCCTTGCCGGAGAAGGCGCCGCCGCCGTGGCGCGCCATGCCGCCGTAGCTGTCGACGATGATCTTGCGCCCGGTCAGGCCGCAGTCGCCCACCGGCCCGCCGATTATGAACTGACCGGTCGGGTTGACGTGGAACCTGGTGCCGGCGTGCAGCCACTCGGGGGGGATCACCGGGCGGATGATTTCCTCGATGACGGCGTCGCGCAGGTCGGCGTGCGAGATGCTCGCGGCGTGCTGCGTCGAGACCACGACGGCGTCGACCGCGACCGGCCTGCCGCCCTCGTAGCGGATCGTGACCTGGCTCTTGGCGTCGGGGCGCAGCCAGGGCAGCACGCCGTGCTTGCGCAACTGGGCCTGGCGGCGCATCAGGCGGTGCGCGTAGGTGATGGGGGCGGGCATCAGCACGTCGGTCTCGTTCGAGGCGTAGCCGAACATCAGGCCCTGGTCGCCGGCGCCCTGCTCCTTGTTCTCGGTCGCATCGACGCCGATGGCGATGTCGTGCGACTGCTTGCCGATCGCGTTCAGCACGGCGCAGGAGGCGCCGTCGAAGCCGACGTCGGAGCTGTCGTAGCCGATGTCGAGGATGACCTGGCGGATCAGGTCCTCCAGGTCCACGTAGGTGCTGGTCGTCACTTCGCCGGCGACGATGGCCATGCCGGTCTTGACCAGCGTCTCCACCGCGACCCGCGCGTGCGGATCCTTGCCGATGATCGCATCCAGCACGGCGTCCGAGATCTGGTCCGCCATCTTGTCGGGATGGCCTTCGGACACCGATTCGGAGGTGAAAATCGCGTATTCGCTCATGGGTGTTTCCCTTTTCAGATCAAGCCGTTCGATGAAAAACCCGCACCTGGATGCGGAATCCGTTGCGCAATGCGAGGTAGACGCTCTCGCCCTGCGCGAGCCCCGCGTCCGCGGCCCAGCGCGACAGCGACTCGGGCTCGAAACCCAGCCACAGGTCACCGCAGGCCTCGCGCGCCCAGGCCTGGTCGTGGGCGCAGAGGTCGGTGAGCAGCAGCAGGCCGCCGGGTCTCAGCGCGGCGGCCAGGTCCGCGAGCACCACCGCCGGCGATGCCGTGTGGTGCAGCACCATGTTCGCCACCGCGATGTCGGCGGCTGCGGCCAGCGCGCGTGCGTGGCTGCTGTCGGCCAGCACCAGCTCGACGTTGGCCAGCCCCGCCGCGGCGCAGGCCGCACGCGCCTGTTCGAGCATGGCGGCGGCGTTGTCGATGGCCACCACGCGCCGGCTGCGCCGTGCCAGCGCGGGCAGGAGCCAGCCTTCGCCCGGACCGAGCTCCAGCGCAAGCGCGCAGCGCTGCGGCAGCAGCGTCGCCAGCAGCCCGAGCACCGGATCCTCGTACTGCCCGCGCGGCGCGATGAGTTCCTGCTGGGCGCGGAACTTGTCGGCATTGGCCGCGAAGAACTCGCGCGAGCTCGCGGCCCGCTCGGTCTGCACCTCGCTCACGCCCTGCGCGGTGGCGGCGCCGAGCGGCACGAGGTCCGCCGCCGCGAAAATCGCCTGCATCACCGGCTCGAGTTCCCCGCTGGGCGCGCGGCGGTGGCGGCCGTAGAAAATCGAGGTGCCCTCGCGGCGCCGGTACACCAGCCCGGCCTCGGCCAGCACCTTCAGGTGGTGGCTCATGGCCGGCTGGCGCATGCCGAAGATGCGGCAGAGCTCGAGCACGCCGTAGGAGTCGCGCGCCAGCGAGCGCAGGATCTCCAGGCGCAGCGGATCGCCCGCCGCGCGGCACAGGCGGCTCAGGTTCTCGTACCCGCCGGGCGGGTTGATGCGGGTGGCGGTCAGCGTCATGGGCGGCAGTCTAGCAGCGCTGGCCGCCATATATCAAAAAAATTTGATGCATGCGTCCTGCGGCGCGAGCCGGCGGAGCCGGACGCCAGATTGCGGGGGGAATACCAAACCGGGGCCGGTGCCGTTTGCAGCGCGCGCGCGCTGGGGGACAATGACGCCCTTTTTACGCGCCAGCCGCCTGCAGGAGTCCCGCATGCCCAGCCGTCTCGAACTCGCCAACGCGATCCGCGCCCTCAGCATGGACGCCGTGCAACAAGCGGAAAGCGGGCACCCCGGCGCGCCGATGGGCATGGCCGAGATCGCCGAGGTGCTGTGGAACGACTTCCTCGTGCACAACCCGGGCAATCCCCGTTGGTTCAACCGTGACCGCTTCGTGCTGTCGAACGGCCACGCATCGATCCTGCTTTACTCGCTGCTGCACCTGAGCGGCTACGATTTGCCGATCGGGCAGTTGCAGGCCTTCCGTCAATACCACTCGCAGACGCCGGGACACCCGGAGTATGGCGATACGCCCGGCGTGGAAACCACCACCGGACCCCTCGGCCAGGGCATCGGCAACGCGGTGGGCATGGCGCTGGCGGAGAAGATGCTCGCGGCTCGCTTCAACCGCCCCGGCCACGCCCTCATCGACCACCACACCTACGCCTTCGTCGGCGACGGCTGTCTGATGGAGGGCATCTCGCACGAGGTCTGCTCGCTGGCGGGGACGCTGGGGCTGGGCAAGCTGATCGTGCTCTACGACGACAACGGCATCTCGATCGACGGCAACGTGGAGGGCTGGTTCACCGACGACACCGCGAAGCGCTTCGAGGCCTACGGCTGGCAAGTGCTTGCTGACGTCAGCGGGCACGACTTCGAGGCGATCACGGCGGCGCTGCACGCGGCACGGGCCGACGACAAGCGTCCGAGCCTCATCGCCTGCCGTACCGTGATCGGCTGGGGCGCTCCGAACAAGCAGGGCACCGAGCACGTGCACGGCAGCCCGCTCGGCACGGCCGATGT
>JAGPES010000311.1 GCA_018057015.1 Pseudomonadales bacterium
GGCGACCAGCAGGTGGATGCCGAATGCGATCAGGCCCATGCGATAGCGGTAATTGCGCCAGCCCACGCGGCGCAGGCTGATCGCCGCGAGCCGCCCGGCCAGCGGCTTGCGGTACCAGGAGACCAGCGCCAGCACCAGCAGCGCGAGCAGCGCGCTCGCCGGGTGCGCCAGCGCGTGCGTGCGCAGCTGGCTGCCGAAGCCCGACCAGTCCTGCGCGGCGAGCAGCCCGGCGGTCGCGCGCGGCCAGGCGATGAATTCCGCGGGGCCGAGCTTCGCATGCGATTTCATCCAGATCAGGTTGCGGTCCACGAGCTCGCGGAACTTCGCGGCCACCTCGGCCTGTTCGCGATAGGCCTGCTCGAGGTCCACGATCTGGCCGGTGGAGACCATGTAGGTGCGGTTGAGCGCCTCCAGCAGCTGGTTCCTGGCGCTCAGCAGGCGGTCGGCCTCGGCCACCGCGGCCGCGCGCTCCGCCGCCGGCAGCCCGGTGTCGGCTTCCAGCGCGCGATATACCGCCTCGCGCGACTGAACCTCCGCCGACAGCATCCGTCCCACCTGGAACTCGCGCAGGCGCGTGCGCGACAGCAACTCGGCCGTGGCCCTCAGGTTGCGCTCGGGCTGCTCGTAGCTGCCGAGCTTGGCATACTGCTCCATCAATACCGGCCCGAGCGCGTCGCTCAGCGCCGCGATCTCGAGCTGCTGGCGGATACTGTCGTAGGCGCTGCTGACCTCGGCGAGCTGCGCCGTCGCGCGATCCACGTCCGCGCCAACCGACTCCGAGCGGGCGACCACGGTGACGTACTCGTCGCTGAGCGCGGCGATTTCCTGGCGCAGCGCCACGATCGCCGGATCGGCCGACCCCGGCTCGGCCAGCTGCGCGCGCACCTCGTCGCGCAGCTGCTCTGCCTCCCCTATGCGCTTGAGGTTGTCCATGCCCAGCAGTTCGGCCAGGAACTTCTCGGCCTGCTCGCGCTGCGCGGTGACGAGCTTCAACTCCGCCTGCACCGCGCCCAGCCGCTCGGGAATGGTGCGCGCCTCGGTCTCGAGGCGCGCCACGCGGCTGGCTTTCAGCTCGCGGTCGACCAGCCACTGGTCCATGCGCGCCTGGGTGAATGTCGCACTCTCGCCGGCCACGCTGCCGGGCGCCTTGTCGGCGGGTTCGGTCCCGGCGAGCGTTGCCTTCAACTCCTGGCGTGCCGAATCCACACGCCCCTGCAGGCTGTTCGCGGTGTTGTTCAGGGACGTTTCCCGGGCGCGCAGTTCCGCGAGCCGGGTGCGCGTCTCGCGCAGCAGCCGCTCCAGGCGCTCCACCGCCACACCCTGGCCAAGCCCCTTGGCCGATCGCGCCTGGCGCTGCAGGTCCCTCAGTTCTGCCGTGTAACGCGCGACCTTGGCCGGGGACTCCTGGAACAGCCGCTCGTAGCGCGCCTGGTTCTCGCGGTTTTCCGCCACCGCGTGCAGGTTCTGCACGTTGTCGAGGTAGATCTCGATCAAGCGCGCGTTCTGCGGGTCGTCGGCCTTGCCGGCGCGATAGACCTCGAGCTGGCGTTCCATGGCCTCGAGCGTCGGTGTCGCGACCGCGGCGTCGGTGCCGGCGGCATGGGGGGCTTGCAAGCTCGCGCACAGCAGCAGGAGTACGGAAGGCAACGCGCGAAGGCGGCGGAAGGCCTGGAACATGGGAGACTCGTTGCTCGACAGGGTCACAAGGGCCGGAAGTCTAGCGCAATGGCCCACCCCTTTGTTCGCCCCGCTGCCGGCGCCGGAAATCCGGCCGGTGCCGCCCGCGCCCGCCGTTGCGCCCGACGCGTATACTGCGCGCTGTTCACGGAGGTTGGCATGAAGCGCAGGATCATCGTCGGCATCAGCGGCGCCAGCGGCGCCATCTACGGCGTGCGCCTGCTGCAACAGTTGCGTGCGCTCGGGGGCGTCGAGACCCACCTGGTCGTGAGCGAAGGCGGCGCCCGCACGCTCGCGGTCGAGACGGACTGGCGCCTCGACGACCTGCGCGGGCTGTGCGACGTCTGGCACCGCCACGACAACCTCGCCGCCTCGATCGCCAGCGGCTCGTTCCTCACCCACGGCATGATCGTGGCGCCGTGCAGCATCCGCACGCTGTCGGGCATCGCGAACTGCTACGCCGAGAACCTCATCCTGCGCGCGGCCGACGTCACGCTGAAGGAACGCCGCCGGCTGGTGCTGATGGTGCGCGAGACCCCGCTGCACAAGGGACACCTGGAGCTGATGCTGCGCGCCACCGATTACGGCGCGCAGATCCTGCCGCCCTCCCCGGCCTTCTACCTCGGGCGCCAGACCCTGGACGAGGTGATCGACCAGACCGTGGGACGCGCCCTCGATTGCCTCGGCCTGCAGCATGAACTGGTGCCGCGCTGGGGCCCTGCCACCTGAACCGTCACGGGTCGAGCCAGGACCCGGCTAACGATAGATGCACTCTATCAAACAGATAGGAAATACCTGTTGTAATTTATCGTTCGAGCGGTATGCTGGTCGGGCTTGAACACCCGGCACGGGTCGTCTGGCACGGACCCAACCATCGAGAATCTGGAGGTAAGCATGCAACTCAAAGGCTCCAAGACCGCAAAGAACCTGGCTGACGCCTTCGCCGGCGAGAGCCAGGCCAACCGTCGCTACCTGTACTTCGCGGCCAAGGCCGACGTCGAAGGCGCGCCGGACGTGGCGGCGGTGTTCCGCTCGACCGCAGAAGGCGAGACCGGCCACGCGCACGGGCACCTCGAGTACCTCGAGCAAGTGGGCGATCCGGCCACCGGCCTGCCGATCGGCGGCACTGTCGAGAACCTGAAAGCCTCGATCGAAGGCGAAACCCACGAGTACACCGACATGTACCCGGGCATGGCCAAGACCGCGCGCGAGGAAGGCTTCGACGAGATCGCCGACTGGTTCGAGACCCTGGCCAAGGCCGAGCGCAGCCACGCCGGCAAGTTCCAGCGCACGCTGGACGCGCACCTCGCGCTGGGCTGACACGACGCTTCAGGTCGTTGCGGGAGGGAGCGGCACGAGGCGCTCTCTCCCCCTCCCCCGGACCCGAGCCGGCGCAGAGGAATAGTGCACGGCACCCGAAAACCTGGACACCCTGGAGATGCAACCATGAGTTTGCGCGAAGGCGGCCTGCAGGCACCGACCCGTCACCCGCTCGACTGGAAGAGCGACGATTTCTACGACGAGGAGAAATGCGTCGCGGAGATGGAGCGCGTGTTCGACATCTGCCACGGCTGCCGTCGCTGCGTGAGCCTCTGCGATTCGTTCCCGGTGCTGTTCGACCTGATCGACGAGTCGCCGACCATGGAACTGGACGGCGTCGACAAGGCGAGATTCAGGGACGTGGTCGACCAATGCTACCTGTGCGACCTGTGCTACCAGACCAAGTGCCCCTACGTGCCGCCGCACGAGTGGGCGCTCGACTACCCGCACCTGATGCTGCGCGCCAAGGCCATCCGCTTCAGGCAGGAAGGCTCCACGCTGCGTGACAAGGTGCTGACCGCGACCACTACCGTGGGACGCATGGCGAGTATCCCGGTGCTCGACGTCACCGTGAACGCGATGAACAAGGTCGGCGTGGTGCGCAAGGGCATGGAGGCGGTGCTCGGCGTGCACCACCAGGCCAAGGTGCCGCAATACGACAGCAACCACCTGAAGAAGCGCCTGAAGCACCACCGGCCCGGCGCGCAGGATCCGCAGGCGGCGGGCCCGACGCGCGGGCGCGTCGCGGTCTTCGCCACCTGCTACGGCACGTACAACACGCCGCAGATGGGAGAGGACCTGGTGCGCGTGTTCGAGCACAACCGCATCCCGACGCGCCTGGTGCAGGGCGAGAAGTGCTGCGGCATGCCGAAGCTGGAGCTCGGCGACCTGCAGAGCGTGGCGGCGCTGAAGGAGCACAACATCCCGATCCTGGCGCAGGCGATCCGCGACGGCTGGGACATCGTGGCGCCGATACCCTCGTGCGTGCTGATGTTCAAGCAGGAACTGCCGCTGATGTTCCCCGACGACGCGGACGTCCAGCTGGTCAAGGCGAACATCTTCGATCCCTTCGAATACCTGATGCACCGCCACAAGGCCGGGCTGCTCGACACGGACTTCCCCGTCAGCCTCGGCAAGGTGGCCTACCAGGTCGCCTGTCACCAGCGGGTGCAGAACATCGGGCTGAAGACCAGGGAGGTGCTGTCGCTGATCCCCGGCACCGAGGTCAAGGCCATCGAGCGCTGCTCGGGTCACGACGGCACCTATGCCGTGCGCAAGGAAACCTTCGAGCGCGCAATGAAGATCGTCAAGCCGGTGGTGAACCAGGTGAAGCAGTTCGACCCGGCCGCCTACACCAGCGACTGCCCGATGGCGGGGTCGCACATCGCCCACGGCCTGGGCGACGACAAGGAACCGTTGCATCCGCTGTCGCTCCTGCGCAAGGCCTATGGCATCTGAGCAGAATCGTGTGGGTCCGCCATTCATTGCTGTAGGTCGCCATTCATGGCGACAACAGCATTCGGGAAGGCACTTGTCGGCATGAATGCCGACCCACAAGAGTGGCGACAACAGCATTTGGATGGGCACTTGTCGGCATGAATGCCGACCCACAAGAGTGGCGACAGCAGCATTTGGATGGGCACTTGTCGGCATGAATGCCGACCCACAAGAGTGGCGACAACAGCATTTGGATGGGCACTTGTCGGCATGAAT
>JAGPES010000312.1 GCA_018057015.1 Pseudomonadales bacterium
CATCCACCCGGCGCGCTGCTGCACGCCTCGCGCTGGGTCGACGCCGGCCGCATGCGACAGAACCGCGTCTGGCGCAGGAGCCGCTGAAGCACATGCACCGATACACCATCGAGATCGACGGCCGGCGGTTCGTGATCGACGTCGCGGAACGGGGCGCCGAGCGCTTCGCCGTGCAGGTCGACGGGCAATCCTTCGAGGTGCGCCTCGCGGGCCACGAGGAGCTCGCGGCCGAGGCCGTGCCGGTAGTGCCTGCCGCGGCCCCGGCCACGCGCGTCACGCAAGCGCCTGCGCCTTCCGAGCCGGCAAAGACAATGGCCACGCCGCCCGTCGCCGCGCCGAACGGCGTGCTGCGCGCCGCGATGCCCGGCGTGATCCTGCGCGTGCTGGTCGCACCCGGCGCACGCGTGCGCCGCGGCGACGAACTCGCGGTGCTCGAGGCAATGAAGATGGAGAACGTCATCCGCGCGCCGCGGGATGCCACGGTCGCCGAGCTGCTGGTCAGGCCCGGGCAGCATGTCGGCCACGGCGAACCCCTCGTGCGCCTGGAACCGACGGCCGTATGAGCGTCGACAGCCTGTCCGCGCTGCTGCAGGGCGTGAGCGCGGTCACGCCGCAGTCGCTGGTGATGATCGCGGTGGCGCTCGGGCTGATGTACCTCGGCATTGCCCGCAGGTACGAGCCGCTGTTGCTGGTGCCGATCGCGGCGGGCTGCCTGCTGGCGAACCTGCCGCTGTCGCCGCTGCTCGGCGAGGACGGCCTGCTGACGGTGCTCTACGAGATGGGCGTGGGCAACGAGATGTTCCCGCTGCTGATCTTCATCGGCATCGGCGCGCTGACTGATTTCGGCCCGCTGCTCGAGAACCCGCGCATGGTGCTGCTGGGCGCGGCCGGACAGTTCGGCATCTTCGCGGTGCTGCTGCTGGCGCTGCTGCTGGGCTTCTCGCGCGAGGAGGCGGCCTCGATCGGCATCATCGGGGCCATCGACGGGCCCACCTCGATCTACGTCAGCGGCATCCTCGCGCCGCACCTGCTGGGGCCGATCACGGTGGCCGCCTACAGCTACATGGCGCTGGTGCCGATCATCCTGCCGCCGATCATGAAGCTGCTGACCACGCCGCGCGAGCGGCGCATCCGCATGGCCTACAGCACGCGCGTGATCAGCCGCCGCACGCGCGTGCTGTTTCCGATCGTCGTGACGCTGGTGGTGGGCACGCTGGTGCCCTTTGCCACGCCGCTGATCGGCATGCTGATGCTGGGCAACCTGATGAAGGAATCCGGCGTGGTCGAGCGCCTAACGAAGGCTTCGTCGGAGGAACTGGCCAACGTGGTCACGCTGTTCCTCGGGCTCGCGATCGGCTCGACCATGGTGGGCGCGGACTTCCTGAAACTGTCCACGCTGGCGATCCTGGTGCTCGGCATCCTCGCCTTCGCGCTGGATGCGGTGGCCGGCGTGATGTTCGCGAAGTTGCTGAACGTGCTGAGCCGCGGACAGTTCAACCCGCTGATCGGCGCGGCCGGCCTCAGCGCCTTCCCGATGGCCGCGCGCGTGGTGCACAAGCTCGCGCAGGAGGAGGACTTCGAGAACTTCCTGCTGATGCACGCGATGGGCGCGAATGCAGCCGGTCAGGTCGCCAGCGTGGTCGCCGGCGGCGTGCTGCTGGCGCTGATGGGTGCGTCCTGAGGCGTCTCCAGCCGCAGCTACACGAT
This sequence comes from Pseudomonadales bacterium, assembly GCA_018057015.1. Classification (GTDB taxonomy): domain Bacteria; phylum Pseudomonadota; class Gammaproteobacteria; order Pseudomonadales; family UBA5518; genus UBA5518. The sequence goes on from JAGPES010000312.1 coordinate 1,708, forward strand.
GCCGAGCGCCTTGCCCACGCGGGTGAAGGCGTCCACGGCGCGCTCGAGGTGCTCACGCGTGTGCGCTGCGGTGATCTGCGTGCGGATGCGCGCCGCGTCGCGCGGCACCACCGGGTACGCGAAAGCGACCACGTAGATGCCCTCGGCGAGCAGCCGCTCCGCCATCTCGGCGGCGAGCCGCGCATCGCCGATCAGCACCGGCACGATCGGATGCCCCGCGCCTGCGAGGCGGAAACCCGCCGCCGCCATTGCGGCGCGAAACCAGGCGCTGTTCCCGTGCAGGCGTTCGCGCAACCCGTCGCCGGCCTCCAGCATCCCGAGCACGTGCAGCGAGGCGGCGACGATGGGCGGGGCGAGCGAGTTCGAGAACAGGTAGGGCCGGCTGCGCTGGCGCAGCAGGTCCACGATCTCGCGCCGGCCCGAGGTGTAGCCGCCCGAGGCGCCGCCGAGCGCCTTGCCCAGCGTGCCGGTGACGATGTCCACGCGCCCTGTCACGCCGCAGTGCTCCGGTGTGCCGCGCCCGCGCGCACCGAGCACGCCGACCGCGTGCGAATCGTCGACCATCACCCGCGCATCGAAGCGCGCCGCGATGTCGCAGATCGCATCGAGGCGCGCGACGATGCCGTCCATCGAGAACACGCCGTCGGTGGCGATCAGCTTGAAGCGCGCGCCCTCGGCATCTGCCTGGCGCAGCTGGCGCTCGAGATCCTCGAGGTCGTTGTTGGCGTAGCGGTAGCGCCGCGCCCTGCTGAGGCGGATGCCGTCGATGATCGAGGCATGGTTCAGCGCGTCCGAGATCACCGCGTCCTGCTCGCCCAGGATGGTCTCGAACAGCCCGCCGTTGGCGTCGAAGCACGAGGAATACAGGATCGTGTCCTCGGTGCCGAGGAAGGCGCTGAGCCGCTCTTCCAGCTCGCGGTGCCCCGTCTGCGTGCCGCAGATGAAACGCACCGAGGCCATGCCGAAGCCGAAGCGCTCCAGGCCCTCGCACGCGGCGGCGATCAGCGCGGGATGATTCGCGAGCCCGAGGTAGTTGTTGGCGCAGAAGTTGACGACCTCCGCGCCGCCGGCGACGCGTATCACCGCGTCCTGCGGGGTCGCGATGCGCCGTTCGTGTTTGGTGAGGCCCTCGCGCTCGATCTGCGCGAGCTCGTTTGCAAGGTGATCGAGGAAGGCGCGCGACATGACCTAGCCTCCGTAGCTGCGGCGCAATTCGTCGCCGATGATCGCGATGCCGGCCCGCACGCGCTCCTCGTCCTGCGCGTAGCTGATGCGCAGGCACTCGTCGCGATGCTCCCAGGGGCCCGCGAGGCCGGGAAAGAAATCGCGCCCGGGCACGACCAGCACGCCGCGCTGCTTCAGGCGCTGGTAAAACGCATGGCTGCCGCCGGGAATCCCCTCGCACCACAGCCACAGGAACATCGCGCCCTCCACCTTGTGGATGCGGCAAGGCAGCCCGGCGATCTCGTGGCGCAGCGCATCGAGGGCGCGCGCGGCCCTGTCGCGGTAGAACGGGGCGATGTGCTCGCGGGCCAATGGCAGCAGCTCGCCGTGATCGAGCAGTGCCGTCGCCAGCGCCGGCCCCGTGTTGCCGCAGGCGAGGCTGAGGATCGTGTTCGCGCGCGCAAAGGCCGCGACGATCTCCTCGCGCGCCACGACGATCCCGGTGCGCAGCCCCGCAAGCCCCAGCTTCGACAGGCTGAGCACCACCACGGTGTTGTCGTTCCAGTGCGGCGTCGCGTCCGTGAACAGCATGTGCGGGAACGGCGTGCCGTAGGCGCCGTCGATGATCAGGGGTATGCCGTGCGCGCGCGCCAGCGTGTCGAGCCGCGCGATCTCCGCGTCGCCGAGCACGTTGCCCGTCGGGTTGGTCGGGCGCGAGACGCAGATCGCGCCGGCCGAGGCATCGGGTGCAAGGCGCTCGAAGTCCACGCGGTACTTGAACAACTGTTCCGGCAGGCGTTCGATCGCCGGCCGCCCGGCATGGAACATGCCGTCGCTCAGCCCGGCCTCGCCATAGCCGATGTACTCCGGCACCAGCGGCAGCAGGATGTGTTTGCGCCTTCCGTCGCCGAACTCACCGGCGAAGAGGTTGAACAGCACGAAGAAGGCCGACTGGCTGCCGTTGGCGACCGCGATGTTTTGCGCACCCACCTCCCAGCCGCACTCCGCGCGCAGCATCCGCGCCAGCGCCGCGCGAAAGCGCTCGTCGCCCTGCGGCGACTGGTACACGCCGAGCATCGCGTGCGCGAGCGCCGGGTCATCGAGGATCGCGCGCAGGCGTTCGCGGTAGAGCCGCTCGGCGGCTGGCACGCGCCCCGGGTTGCCACCGCCCATCATGATCATGTCGGGATGGATCGAGACCGCCTCGCCGAGGTCGCGCATCAGGTCGACCACGCCCGAGTCGCCGCCGAAGCGCCGGGCAAACAGCGAGAGTTCCATCGCTCAGTCTCCGGCGCCCCGCATGCGCGCGTCGGCGCGCGCGATGCGCTCGGCCATCCAGCGCGGGCGCTCCATCGGAATGAAATGCGAGCAGTCGGCGAGTTGCTCGTCGGTCGCGTCCGGGAACTGCTGCGCCAGGCGCTCCCAGGTCGGTGACGACGAGAAATCGAAGAGGCTGTCCCCGGGACGGCGCGCCCGCGCCCGGATGATCTCCACCGGCACGCGCACGCGCGGCAGCAGCGCGTAGATGTCCTCCGTCCCGGCGCCGGCGTAGACCTCGGCCTCCAGGTCGGGCGGGCACGCGAGCACGTAGCCGCCCTCCTCGACCGGTTCCAGCCCGTAGCGGCAGTAGTCCATCAGCACGCGCGGGTCCCAGCGCGAATAGGGTTCCTTCGTCCGGAAGGAGTCGAACATCTCCTGCGCAGAGTCCCAGCGGTTGCGGCGCTTGCGGATCGGGTGCGATTCGGCCGACACGCCGCCGGCCACGAGCGCGCCGATTTCCGGCGCCACGATCACGGGGTCGACCAGCACCAGCCCGCGGAATCGGTCCGGCTGTGCCG
>JAGPES010000011.1 GCA_018057015.1 Pseudomonadales bacterium
CCTTCACGCCGCGCCAGTACGAGCGCGCGAAGCTGATGATGCAGAACAGCGGCGCGGCCATCTGGTATCTGCCCGTCTGGGCGGAGCGCCAGCGCGTGAGCGTGGGGGCGGGCGCCGGGTCCATCACGGTGGACACCACCGCCAGCGACTACCGCGCCGGCAGCGTGGCGATGCTGTGGGCCTCCGACGAGGAATACGAGCTGGTGATCACCGATGCCGTGGCCAGCGGCAGCCTCACGCTCGACGGTGTCACCTCGCAGGCCTACACCAACGCCTTCATCTGCCCGGTGCGCTTCGCCTACTGCCCGGGCGGGCTGGAAGCCTCGCGCGTCCCCGGCCCCATCATCGAAGCGCAGACCGAGTGGATCGTCTACGACCCGGTCGACCTGTCCGGCGCCGGGCTCTACGGCAGCTACCGCTCGCACCCGCTCGTGCCCGACTGTCCGCGCATCGGCAGCGGGTCGATCTCCGAGTCCGTCTCTATCCCGATGGTCGTCGTCGACAACGGCATATCCCCGCCCGCCATCAGCGCCGGGCGCAGCGTCATCGCCCGCACGCTCGGCATGGGCTGGATGCCGCAGACCATGGCCGACCTGTGGGCGCTGCGCACCTGGCTGCACGCGCTCTATGGCCGCCAAAAGGGATTCTGGCTCCCGACCTGGACGCGCGGCATGCAGCTCGCGGCGCCCATCGCCCCGGCCAGCACCACCCTCACCATCCGCGCGATCGGTCTGAACGGCGTGGCCGAAACCGGCGATCTGATGTTGCAGACCCTGAGTGGTACGAAGCATTACTTCCGCTACACCAGCGTCGCGCCATCGGGCGCGAACGAAGTGCTCACGCTGTCGGCCGCGGCCGGCGCCACCGTCGATGCGAGCGACGTCGATGTGCTCTGCCCGATGCACTTCGTGCGCCTGGCGCAGGACCGCGTCGAGTTCGCGCACCGCCACCTGGGTGGAAGCCGGCAGATCACCACCGTGATGGTTCGGGTTGAAGAGGTGCCCATTCCATGACCTACGCCACCGACGAGGAAAGCGTCCAGTCGGGCGCGCCGATCGAGGTCTACACCTTCACGCGAAACGGCGTCGGCATCGGGTGGTATACCAGTGCCGAGGCGGAGGTGATGGTCGGCAGCGAGCTGTATTCGACGTGGCCGGGCGGGCTGGCGCGCAGCGCGATCGACATCGGCGGGGACGAGGGTCGCCGCAGCCTGAATATAACGGTGGCACGAGACTTTCCGATTGCGGACCTCATACACCTTCGCCCGCGCACGGGGGTCATCGGCGTCACGGTGCAGCGATATCACCGCGCCGACGCGGCCGACATCACCATGATCTGGGCCGGGCGCGTGCTCACATCCAAGCGTGACCGCAACGCCGCGCGCGTGCTGATCTGCGAGCCGCGCAGCGTGAGTTACAACCGAAACGGGCTCACGCGCAAATGCGCCCCTAATTGCCAGCACCAGCTCTATGGGCCGCGCTGCCGTCTCTCGCAGTCGGACTGGGGGTATGCCACGACGATCAGCGCAGTAAGCGGCACGACGCTGACCGTAGCGGCGGTGGAATCCGGCATGCCGTACACCGGGGGCATCGTAGAGCGCACCGACGCGGACGGCATCACCGATGTCGCCTACATCGTCGAGGCCTCGGGCACGGTCCTGACGCTTGACCTTGCGTTGTATGGCGCTGCCGTGAGCGATTCCGTGATCATCTATCCCGGGTGCGACTGGACGATGAACACCTGCCACAACACCTTCGGGAATTCGGCGAACTACGGCGGACGTCTCAACATCCCGTCGAAGAACCCCGTCACCGACTCGGCGTTCGCCTGATGGAGACCTTTCTCTATTTCGCGATCGTCGTCATCGCCAGCGCTATCGCCTATGCGACGATGGCGAAACCGCCCAAGCAAAAGCCACTGACGCTGGACGACTTCGACCTGCCGACCGCCGAGGAAGGGCGCAGCATCCCGTGGATCTTCGGAACCTACAAGATCACCGACCCGAATATCATCTGGTACGGCGACCTCGAGGTGCGCACCAAAACGAAAGACAAGGTAAAGACCCGCCTCTACCGCATGGGCCTGCACCTGGAGCTGTGCATCAGCCCGGTCGACGCCCTGGTCGCGCTGGAATACGGCGGCAAGGACTGCGGCATCCCCGAGGTGACCGAGAGCGACCGCATCACCATCTCCCTGCCCAACCTGTTCGGGGGCCGCGACAAGGAGGGCGGGATCGACGGCGACTTCGACATTTGCTTTGGCGAGCCCACACAGGCGCAAAACGACTACCTGCTCGCGCAGATCGGCTCACCCCTGTCGGCGTTCCGCGACTCACTGACCATCGTCGGGCGCAAGCCGAGCCTGGTGGCGAACAACACCTACATCAAGCCGCTGCACCCGACGGTGCGATGCACGAAAGCGGGGTGGGCCGACGGCTCGTGCTGGTATCCCGAAACCTGCGAGATCGGCGACCCCGGCGATTACGGCTACGACGTCTACGCGGCCTCGCTGAATCTCTATGGCTGGTACAAGCTCAGCGGCAGTAGCGGCACGTTTGCCAACGAGGGCTCCAGCCCCTACAGCGCGGCAGCCTCGAGCGGCACGCGCCTGCCGACCTTCGAGCAGCCGAAGCTGACCGAGCAAACCGAGGACGCCAAGAGCCTGCGCTTCGACGCGAGCAAGAACTCCTACCTCCGCGCGCAGCACCCCGCCGGCCCGTCCGCGATGACAATCGGCGTGTGGGTGAAATACGACACGCTGAGCAGCTCGCCCGGCATCCTGCAAACCGACTACAACGCCGCCAACGACAACTACGCCGGCGTGACCATCCGCGCCGGCAGCGATGGCGGGGTCTGGCTGATGTTCGGCAACGGCGCCGGCAAGATCGGCCCACACCGCAAGAACTACTATTCCCTGCTGTATGACATCATCAAGCCGGGGCGGCGTCACTTCGTCACCTTCCGCTGCAACGCCACCAGCGTGATCGCCGACCTTCAGTGGGAAGTGCGGGTCGACGGCGTCGAGGTGGACATGATCCCGATCGGCGGCACCGCGACCACCATCGCGTGGAACGGCGGATATGCCCTGTTCGGGTGGGCCTCGAATTATTGGGGAGACTGCCCGATGAGCGGGCAGATCGACGAGCCGTTCATCACGCTCGAGGAACTGAGCGCCGCCGAGATCAAGGAACTCTATCGCCTGGGCACCACGCCAGGCAGCCGCACCGGCGTCGACATGAACCCGGCGCACATGATCTACAAGGTGCTGACCGACACCGACCAGGGCCTCGGCGAGCCGAGCGCGACCATTGACGACACCAACTTCCGCGCCGCGGCCGACACCTTCTACGCCGAAAGCCTGGGGCTCTCGACGCAATGGCGCAACGAAGGCGACGTGCGCAGCTTCATCGCCGAGATCTGCAAGCATGCCGGTGCCGTGCTGTCGCTGGACCCGCGCACGGGCCTGACGCAACTGATCCCGCTGCGCGACGACTACACGCCGGGCGCCCTTGACCTGTTCACCGAGGACGACGTGCTCGAGGTGGTCGAGTGGCAGGATGCCGCCGACGGCGAAGCCGTCAACGAGGTGGCCGTCGAGTTCCGCCAGCGCGACGGATCGACCGGCAGCGTGTCGTGGCCCAACCGCGCCAGCATCCAGCAACTCGGGCGCATCCACGAAACGATGAGCTTCCCGATGGTGCCGCGCCGCGCCCTGGCCGCACGCATCGCCAAGCGCGAAACCCTGCAACGCTCGAGCAACCTCGCCAAAGGCAAGATCAAGGTCAACCGGCTCGGGTGGGACAAGCTGCCCGGGCGCGTGTTCCGCTTCAGCCACGCGCCCGAAGGGATCGACGAGCTCGTCGTGCGCGTGATCGACATCGACATCGGCACGCTGACCGACGGCGCGATCACGATCAGCGTGGTGCAGGACATCTTCAGCCTGGGCGATGACCTCGGCGACATCGGCGACCAGGAAAGCCAGTGGGAGGAACCCGACACCGCGCCCGCCGCCGCGGTCCTGCAAGGCACGCTCGAGGCGCCGTACTGGCAACTGATCAGCGACCTCGGCCTGGCTGAGACCGGCGCGCTCGCCGTCGGCGCCGGCTACGTCGTCGCGCTGGCCGGCAAGCCGACCGCACTGTCGACCGGCTACAACACCTGGACCCGCATCGACCCCGCCGAGTACCTCGAGGGATCCGCCGACCTCGCCTTCGCACCGACCGCCACGCTGGGCCTCGCGCTGGACCGCGAGAGCGACAGCGCCATCGCGCTGATCGACCCCGTCGACCTCGACCTGGTCGAGTCGGGCTGGCTGGCCGTGATCGGCGAGGGCGCGCTCGCCGAGATCTGCTACGTGTTCGCGGTCGACACCGACGCGAAGACTGCCACGCTGCTGCGCGGGCGCCTCGACACCACGCCGCAGGAGCACGCCCTCGGCACCCGCGTGTGGTTCCTCGACGGCAACGCGATCGACTGGCAACGCGACCCGACCGCGCGCACCGACGCCGACGTGGTCGACGTCAAGCTCCAGACCGCCACCGACGCCGGCCTGCTCGACCTGGCCGACGCCACCGCGATGAGCCTGACGATGGCCTCGCGCCAGGTGCGCCCCTACCCGCCGGGGTACCTCGAAATCAACGGCGAATTTCACCCCGTCGAGCTCGAGGGCGCGCTCACCGTCACCTGGGCGCACCGCGACCGCGTGGTGCAGGGCGTGACGCACGTGTCGCAGTACGACGCGACCGACTACGGGCCCGAGGCCGGCACCACCTACAACGCCTACGCCTACGACGACGACACCGACACGCTGCTCGACTCCGACACCGCCATCGCGGGCGCGAGCTGGACGCCAGCGATCACAACGACCTGCAACCTGCGCATCGAGATCGAGAGCGAGCGCGACGGCTACGTGAGCTGGCAGCGCCAGGTGCGCGTGTTCGGCTACATCGCGGGCGGAAGCCTGCTGTTCGAGGACGGCGATGCCTGGCTGACCGAGGCCGGCGAATACACCGACGAGGAATGACGCAATGGGAAAACGCATATCGCAACTCACCGACGCCGGCGCACTGACCGGCGCGGAGCTGTTCGCCTTGTCGCGCCTGAGCACGACCGTGACGATCACGGCGACGACGATCAGCGCGCTGGCATCGGACAACAGCTACAACGACTCGGGGCTTAACTTCGTCGCCTCCGGCTTCGCCGTCGGGCAGGCCGTGAAGGTGACCGGGTTTACCGGCAACGTGGCGAACAACATCGCCAGCGGCGTGATCACCGCACTGACCACCGCGAAGATGACCATCGGCGGCGCCGACGGCGACGTGATCGTCGACGACGCCGCGGGCGAGTCGGTCACGATCACCGCCTGGGAGAGCGTGCGCACCGGCTCCGCTGCCCTGCTCGCGCTGGTCGACGCCGCCGACGTGACCTACACGCCCGCCGACGCGACCGATTGGGACAGCGACGCCGACCCCGGCAACGTCGACGACGCGCTGGACCAGCTCGCCAACCGAATGATCGCCGTCGAGGGCGCCGTCGCGAGCGGCGGCGTGGAGCTGCGCGGGCTCACGTTCACCAGCGACACCGGCAGCACCGCGGACAGCGACCCCGGCGCCGGCCTGTTCAAGTGGAACCACGCGACGCAGGGCAGCGCCACGTTCCTGTACGTCGACGATCAGACTGCCGACGGCGTCAACCTCGACACGTTCTACGGTAGCCTCGGCACCAGCGGATTCATCTACCTGCAACAGTCGGACGACAGCACGAAGTGGCAATTGTGGAAGTGGACGGCCGCGCCGACCGACGGCACAGGCTACTGGAAATTCCCGGTCACACTCCAGGGATCCGGCGGCAGCATCACGGACGCGAAAACCGTGTTCTGCGACTTCGCCGGGGCCGGCGGGGGCGGCGTAAGCGACGCCGACGACGTCACCTACACGCCGACCACGCTTGCGGATTGGGACGGCGCCGCAGACCCCGGCGACGTCGAGCAGGCGCTCGATCAGCTCGCGGAGCGCGTGACCGACCTTGAAACTGGCGGCGGAAGCGGAGCCGGCAAGCACGCGATACCCATTATGGCGGCAGCGATGATGCCGAGAATCAATAACGGCTGCGCGGCACTGGCATGGCTGACCGGCGCGACGGACAAGCCAGACACCCTGTATCTTGCATTCGACGCTTCGGCGGCGGAATACGCGGAGTTCACGCTGCTGATGCCGTCGTCGTGGAACGAGGGGACCGTGACGTTCGTCCCGTATTGGACACACGCAGCGACGACGACAAACTTCGGCGTCGCCTGGAGCCTGCAAGCCGTCGCCATAAGCAACGCTGATGGTCTCGGAGGAGCGAGCTACGGAACAGAGCAAACCAGCGTCGACACGGGCGGAACTGACGGCACGCTCTACATCGGACCGGAATCATCCGCCATAACCATCACGGGAACGCCCGTGGCGCGCGATCTGGTGACGTTCAGGCTTGGGAGGCTTCCATCCAACGGGGGCGACACGATGGCAGTCGATGCCTACTTGATAGGGGTCGTGCTGTTCATTACGACCGACGAGGCGACCGACTCGTGATAGCCACACTTTCGCTCGGTCAAGCTGGACTGATGAATGCGGGCCGTAGCCCGTTCTGGTCGCGGGTGGTGTTAGCCGTAGACTGCCAGGGAGCCGACGGCGCAACGACATTTGTAGACCGTACCGGGCGCCACACCGTGGCCGCCAGCGGGAACGCGCAAATCGACACTGGCGATGCCGATTTCCCCACCGGTGCGGTGCTGCTCGACGGCGTCAGCGACTACCTGGCGGTGACCGGCAACACGGGCGATTTCAATTACGGAACTGACGACGTCACGATTGAATGCTGGTCGAAGCATTCTTCGTTCGCGTCGGCTGAGAATTTTCTCGTTGGCAACTACTCGGGGGGCGGGAGCGGCGGCGTGCAGTTATACATTAACGGCTCGGGCGGTGCGGGTGCGTCCCTGGCTGTGCGAAAGGGAGACAGCATTGTCGAGTCGAGGACGTTCTCCCTGGCCACCAACACGCTGCATCACGCGGCCTTCGTGCGGCGCGCCGGAACCTGTCGGCTGTTCTCGCAGGGCAGCAAACTCGGCGCCGATATTTCGACCATGAGCGGGTCGCTGGGAACCAGCGCCGCCGTGGGAATCGGTAGCGGGTATCCCACATATCCGACCCTGTTTGAAACGACGGGATGGATTCAGTGGGTTCGGATCACGAAGGACTCGATTTACTGGGACGACTTCACGCCGGTGCGCCCTGCCCGCTACATCTGACGAGTGACCTGGTCGCAGCCGCTACGACGCAGCGCTGGCGCGAGAGTGGCACAAGCACCCCGCGCCGCCGCCGCAACGCGCTGAATCTACGAGGAAAAACCCGCTTTGTCGTGCCGATCCATCATCGGCGCCACGCAAAATCTGTGGCTCCCGTAAGCCGTTGATTTTTCGCTAAGTATCTGTCCCGCCTGCACTTCCTTCCTCGCGCCTCTTTCCAGCTTTCCCCGCTTTTGCCATTCTTCGCCCACTTTGACCCGCTGCCAGTGCCACATCCCGTGCCACGCGGCGGCGTGTGGCACCGGGGGGAAGCATGGCGACCATCCAGACCCGCAAGCGGCGCGACGGGAGCGTGGGCTATACCGCGCGCATACGCATCAAGCGCGCGGGCGTGATCGTACACGAGGAGGCCAAGACCTTCGACGGGCGACGCTACAAGCGCAATGTCAGCGCGCGGCATGGCCATCTCCCTCCTCCTCGCCCTTGCGGGCAGCTAGTGCGGCTTTTGCTATTTCCTTCAGATAGTTCGGGTCGTTGGATAGTGTTGTCGCCATCGCCCCGTTTAGCGTTGCCCCAACCGGCAGCGCACGCTTCATCGCGCTGATCGGGTTGGCGATTTTTTCAAGTGCCACTATGCACTCAGCAAGCTCGGCGCGCAGGCGGTCGCGCTCCGTCGCGTATTCACTGGCTATGGCAATGTGGCGCTCGATGTCGTGACGCAGGCGCTCGATCTCGCGCACTGCTGCGTGTTCGCGTTCTGTTTTCGGCTGCCTTGAGTCGAGAAGTTCGGCAATCAATTCGCAGTGTGGCCGTGCCTGCTTGGCGTCTTGAATTTCCATCACTCACTCCTTGCTGCTGGATGGGCGGCGGGGTCTGTACAATCACTGTTGGGCGTCTCGCACTCGCACCCGTCCTCTGCGCAGCCGTATTGCTTGTCGTGTGCATCGATGCTGTGCCCGCACAGGCGGCATAGGTTCGGCGTTGTCTTGATCCCGTGCGCCCTCTCAACAGCACGCGCAACCCATCTGCCGTAGTCTGGCAGCGTCCATGCCCCCTGCTGCCATATCGGCAGCAACGCGGTAATGTCGGCATCGGTCAGCGGCGTTTGCGCTCGATACAGTTCGACTGCCCCAGGTCTTCCGCGCCCCATTTCGTCCGTGCGCCAAAGGCAACCGCCCCACAAGTAGGCGGCAGGCTCCCTTGTGGCTTCATTCGCCGACGACAGAACGGCCCGCGCCTCGTCGCAGATCGCAGGCCATCGGCATGCTTCATTCATGCGTGTCAGCATGCGCTGCATCGTTTCCCGCCAGTCCGTCCCGGCAACTGGGGTCAATTCGGCTATTCGGTCTTTCGCGGCGCTCAACTGGGCTAGTAGCGAGGTGACAACCTCCTGTTCATCATCACGGTCAATCAAAGCCTCGAAGCCGTGCAGCATCGCCAGAATGCAATGGGCGTACTTATTCCTCCATTCGTCCCAAGCCGCGCACCGCTCTTCATACGGTGCCTCGTCGGCCAGCGGCGAGGAATCCTTTCCAGGCGCCATGTACCCTGTCATCACGCGAAACGCGAATGCTTGAATCTCGTAGCTCTCAATCTTTGTCAGCTTCACTTATGCCCCTCGCTGCGTTGTATTCGGCCTCGTAGGCGTCCGCTGCCGCATCCAGGCTGCCCTGGTTGATATGCAGCCCTTCCAGCGGGTGCTGCCCTTCCTGCTCTTGCAGATGCTTGATCCAGTCGGTATCACTCCATCCGACAGGCGTGGGCGGCCTCTGCGCGCATACCATCGCCTCGTGCTTATTCTGCTTTGAGGCGCCGCATCCGGTGTCACCGCCAAGCGTCCCAGCAGGCACAATCAGCAGGCCGTGCACGTCGCTGCCCACGTCATATGCATTGCGCCGCTTCCCCGTCCAAGGATCGAAAAGCCATGCAGGCACAATCAGCAGGCCGTGCACGTCGCTGCCCACGTCATATGCATTGCGCCGCTTCCCCGTCCAAGGATCGAAAAGCCATGCAGCGACCCCGTGCCAGTTGCGCCATTGGGCCGCGTGGCTCGGGTACGGCCTTTCTTTGCCGGTCGCAGGGTCAAACTTCATCAGTATTTTTTGCATTTCGATTCCTCCAGTTCAGCCATCAACTCGTCGTAGCCGCAGTCGCAGGGATGCGGCTGATTAATCGTGCCTGACCACCAGTAGCAGGCGGGCGTGTGCCTCGCATACTCCCGCAGCCTTTCGATGGTGGCGCGCATACGTTCCATCTCCTCCAGGCACAACCCCAGCGCAGCCACTGCGCCAGCCGGGGCCATGCCGTTGTTGTTGTCGTTCCACCAACGCATGGCGTCGGCTGGACTCTTATTGTCTAGGCCGTAGTTGATCTTCCAGCACTTGATGTGGTCGTCGGTTATCATGCGTCCTCCGGATGCGCCGGCAGATGTGCCCAGTGGGTCACGCCGACCGCCTCGATCAGATCCGTGCTCACGTAGCGCCAGTCGTCGCCGTCACGAAAGCCCGTCCATACCTCGCGGTCGTCGAACGCGAGCAGGACGGCGATCTCGCCGTCCGGCAGCCCGTCGCTGCACTTCGTCCAGGTGATGGCGCTCATGATCTCCACTCCTTCCACCCATCCGCCGCCGTCCAGGTCATCACCGGCGCCGTGTCGCCGGGGGCGATGATGCGGGCGCGGATGCGCTGACTGTCGGACTCCATCAGCAGGTACGCCGCGCGCAGCTGCACGTTGTCGAGCGTGGCGGGGTCGTTCGCAAAGCTCATCACCCGCCGCCAGCCGCCGGAGTCGTTTACCTCGAGGTGCAGGATGTTCATCGGCGCTCCTTGTTGTAGACCGAATCGAGATAGCTGCTGTACTCGCTCATGTCGCGCATCAGCAGTCGGCGGCTGTCGTCAAGGCGCGTGGCTTCGACGTGACCGCAGTCAAGGCATGCGCTCAGGAATTCGTTCAGCGCATCGCGGGCCTCGTCGAGCTTGCGGCTGCACTTCAGCGCAGCGGCCTTGCGGCGTGCCTCTGCGCGTGCCTGGGTCTTGCGGTCTCGGTCGCTGAGCCAGTCGTCGCCGTGCATCGCCAGTTGCGCGCTCATACCCGCCCCCCGTTCACCAGCCGCGGCACCGGCAGCTCTTCATGCCCGATCGCTGGGATGAAGCCCGTGCCCGTCAGCTCGGCGCCGGTCAGGTCGCCGACGGTGCGCAGGAACTCGGCCTCCACCTTCGCGGAGTTCACCAGCACCTGGGCGACGTCGGCCACCGTCTTGGCCCGGTCCAGCGCCATCGGGCTGTCGGGATCGAGCAAACCTTCGAGCGTGGCGAACAGGTGATTGCGCAGATCAACCATGCCGTTCTTCATCTTTCCCCCTGATGGTTCGTTTAACTTTCGCCAGCAGCTTCATCGTCTGGCGCAGTTCGGGCGGGTAGCGCATGATCGAGTTGCGGCGCATCAGCTCCTGGCGGGTGATCAGCTCCACGGCGTCCAGCGTGATCTCATCGAGTGCGGCGGTGCGCCGCCCGGGCTTGAACACCACGATATGGCCCGCCGGCGTCGGCCCGTGCTCGGCCTCCCACACCGCGCGGTGCACGGCGCGCCAGTCGTGCGGGGTGTAGCCGGTGTCGGTGAGCTTCACCTCGAGGTAACCGTCATGCCGCACGCGATAGGTGCCGACCGGGCGCCACGTGTGCGGCCTGTTGCCGGGCTTGAACTGCGTCTGCGGCGCGCGCCCGCCGGGGATGTAGTGCCGGCCCTTGTTCCACGTCCGGTGTCCCGGCGCAAAGCGCGTGGACGCGCCGCGCCCGTCATACGTGCGGCCCGCCATGCCCGAGGCCAGGAACGTGTCGGTCTTCTTCAGCCCCAGCTTGTACGCGTTGGTGTAAACGGTCTGGATGCTGCGCCCGAGACGCGCCGCGATCGCGGCGGTCGGCGTGTCGGCGTAGAGCGCGCGCAGCACGTCGCGCTCGGCGTCGGTCCAGGGGCGACGGGTCATATCTCGAACCTCACGCCCGGCACCCGTCCCTTGCAAATCGCATGCACCGCCAGTTCGGCGGCGTGCGGATCGACGCCGTGCTCGACCATCGCCTCGGCGGCTTCCTTCAACCGGCGCTTGCGGTAGGCGAGCTGGTCGGGGCCAGTCTCGCGCAGATCCGGGCGCTTGATCGGTGCGGGTGGCGGTGATGGTGGTTTGCGTCCGCACGGCTTGCCGCCCTGGCGCGCCCTGGCGGCGGCGTACCCTGCCTTGCCCGCGGCCTGGCGCGAGGCGTGGGACACGTCCGCGTCGCGGCGCAAGCGGAGCTTGTTCGCCCGGTTCTTCAACGAGGAAATAGTGCGCCCCAACAGGAAGCTCAGCGACTCGAACGGCATGCGCGGGAAATGCTCGCGCAGCAGCGCGTCGAGCTCTGGAGTCCAACGCTCGATGGGGCGCGTCATGCCGTCGCCCTCAGCCCCGCCAGCAGCTCGTGCTCGGGCAGCCAGTAGTAGGTGTCGACGTGTAGCAGATCGCCCGTCTCCTCGCTGCGCCAGCCGTCCTCGGTGGCCTCGTACAGGTCGCCAAGAAGGAACGGGCTCGCGTCGGCTTCCAGCGCGATCAGGGCGATGGTGCCGAGGTCGGCGCGTTCGGTGTGGGGGCGCCAGTGGGTGATTGGGACGGTCATGTTTTTGTTTGTCTCCGTGTCGTGTTCAGTCTTTGCCCAAAATTTCCCGCAGGGCGGTGAAATAGGCGCGCACCTGGGCCGGCGTGGCCTCGCCGTCGCCGATCTGCTGCCGGCCGCGGTAGTGATACGCCGCACGAATGCGCGCCGCATCGGCTCGCGCCCGCGACTGGATCACGGCAGGGTCAAGCTCCAGCAGATCCGGTTGATCGGGCATGGCTCATGCCTCCGCGCGGCTCAGCGTCCAGGGACCGGGCGCGTCGATCGCGCACCAGATCTCGTCAGCCGTCAGGCCCAAAGCGAGCAGGCGCTTGATGTCGGCGTCGGTCAGCATTGGCCGGTCCCGGTGCAGGTGCGGCACAGCGTGCCGAGCTTGCGGTTTTCGAAACCGTCTCCGGCGCACACCGGGCAGCGGCCCTCGGGGACGTCCGCCAGGTTGTGCGTGCCGCGCGGGCCGCTGAGGTTGCCCGCGTCGCCCAGGGTGTAGGGGCCGCGCGCTGCATTGGCGGTGACGGGCACTTCGCCCACGCCCCGGCAATGCCGGCAGAACTGGGGGGTGGAGGAGTCGCGCACCTTCCCCCAGCCGGGGTTGCCCGCGCAGTGCGTGCACGCCGTCCAGTGGCGCGTGCCAGTGCCGTCGCACAACGGGCATCGGACGTAGTTGGCGGGGTCTATCGCGCAGTTGCCCGTGCCTGCGCATACGCGGCAGGGGCGCGCCGTGGCGTGGGGGCCGTCAACGCCGCCGGAGTAGACGCTGGCCTGCAGCTGCTCTTTGCGCACGCGCAGCAGGTCGTGCAGCTCGCGGTGGGCGCGTTCGGCGGCGTAGGCGGGCTCGTCGACGGGCGTATCAGTCGCGACCTCTGCCAGCGCGGCCTCGCCCGTCAGCGCGATGTAGTTGACCAGGTCGACATAGTCGTCGGGATCGGGCGCGCCGCGGCCCTCGCGCACGAGCTTCAGGGACACCATGAACAGCAGTCCCTCGCGCTCGGTCAGGCGGATCCCGGTGATCGCCTCGTAGACGCGCACGATGCGCGGCATGGAGCGCTCGCCGTCGGGCTGGTCGCGCTTGACGCCGCGCTGCACGAGGGTGTCGAGGGCGGCGTGGAGGATGGCGGGGGCTTTCATTCGTGACATGCGTACGCACTCCCGTCGGCGATCATTTCCGCGAGCAGCGCGGTCAGGTCGATCACGGCGAATTCGACCTGCATGGCGAGCATGGCGTAGGCCTCGACGTAAGCCATGTCGGCCGGCATCGCGTCGATCTTGCATGCGTCGGCGCGCTCGGAGGCCGACTGCAGCCGGGTGATGATCTGTTGCAGCGTCATGCCGCACCTCCGCGCAGCGCCCGGCTGTGCGCCTGGTAGCGGGCCACTGCCTCTCGGATGCTGCGGCCATAGAACGTCACGCCGTCGGCGAGCAGGCGCCAGACCGGCCCGTTCCTGGTGTTGATGCGAGTGCAGCGCATGTTCAGTCCTCCCATTCGATGCAGCGGTTGATCCAGGCGTCTAGGGCGTCCTCGCGCGATAGGTAAAGGCGCGAGGCGCGCCCGCAGCCCGGCGTGTAGAGCCGGTAGCCGATGAGCTCGGCGCCGGCGTCGGTGACGGGCGCCAGCTCGAGGTCGAACGCGCGCCCGGCGGCCGCTTCGGCGGCAAATTCCAGCCCCACGGCGCCGCTCACAGCACGCTCCACAGGTCGGCGAGCGCGGGGCCGAACACGAGCACGCCCATCAACACGCCGAACAGGAAGCGGTGGCGGTTGGTGACGGGGGCGGCGTCGACGATCGGGCCATCGGGCAGGCCGGCGTCCTGCTGGCAGCGGTGCGATACCGGCCAGTGGCGGGTGTTGTCCCAGGAGGAGCGGGTGGGGTGGTTCATGTCGTTCTCCCGTTGACGCCCGGTGTGGGCGCCTTGGGAATTAAAACTACACGCACCGTGTAATCCTGTCAACACGTATTGTGTAGACAAGGGCAAAAAAGTAATGCCCGGGCCGAGAAGTGGGTTCAGCGGTGGTTAACTACCGACGCCTGGCATTCAGATTCCGCAAGGCGAGTGATAGCGGTTTTGCCGCGATCATCCGCTTGCCGGAACATGGTGAGCAGCGTGCGTTCTCGCTCGGAGAGGTCGGCGTCATCGGTCAGCGTGAGCAGGTAAGCCGGGCTGACATCCAGTAATTTCGCAAGCTCTTTTGCCTGCGGCGGCTTCATGCCGCGCGTGCCCTGCTCATAGTTGCTGATCCTCGACGCCTTGAGCCCTCCATCGCTCAAGTCCGCGAGCTGTTCTACGGTCAGTCCCTTGGCCTCTCTGGCAGCCTTTAGGCGTCGGCCTTGCTCTGCCATCCATTCCATACAGGAAGTGTCGGACAGCAACAGCAATCGCGCCTGCACATACTGTGTTGACACGGCTACACGCTACGTGTACTTTTCATGGGCATGGAAACGAAAACGCTGAAACAGTTCATCGAGGAACACGGACCCGACGCCGCCGCGGCGCGGCTGGGCGTCAGCCGTCGTGCGGTTGAAAGCTGGCGATATGGCGCTCGGTCCCCACGCACAAAGGACATTCCTGCGCTGATCGAGCGATCGGGCGGCGAGCTGACATTGCAATCGTTCTTCGATTCGGTCGCCGCCTGATATGTCCCTCGACCTGCACGACCTCCGGGCCAAGATCACGCCACGCACCCATGCCTGGCTCGAAGCCCGGCACCGGGTCACGGGGGAGGAGGTGTCAGCCATCGTGCGGGAGATCCTCGATGCGCACGCCGCGCGCGAGCTGGATATCGCGACCATAGCGGACCGCCTGCTGCGCAGCGAGGGATTGCCGGGGCTGGCAGGGGACGATCACAACAATCCGCGTTGACCGCGGCGTTTCGGCGCCCGCGGCCGGGGCTTTTTCGGCGCAAAAAAAAAGGGGAACCGCATGGCCAAGAACGATCACCGCGACGCCGACAGGCGCCGCCTGCAGGCCGAGCAGGAGCGCTTCCTCGCGCGCGGCGGGGCAGTTCAGCGCGTGGATTTCGGCAAGGTGCGCGGCTCCATCTACGACGGGCCGCGCCGTCATGACTACCTGTTTGCGGGGCGCAAAACACGATGAGCCTGCTGATAGCGCCCATCGATGCGCTCACCGATCCGCGCCTTTCGGACCCCGAGCGGCGCGTCCTGCTCGCGCTGTTTTCCTTTCGCGGAAAGGACACGAACACGGTCTGGCCCTCCCTGCCGTCGCTCGGGAAAATCGCCCATGTCAATGACCCTGCCAGGGTGTCGAAGCTGACCTCTTCGCTGGCGGCGAAGGGGTGGTTGACAAAGCGAAAAAAGGGTTTCACGGGATGCAACGAATACTGCCTAATGGTGCCCGCGGAGGCCGCCGAAAGTGCCGCCGAACTATTGGCTCAGGATGCCAATTTGGCACCAGAGACCAAATTGGCGCGGCGCGCCATGTCCAATTTGGTCTCTCAGACCAAGTCCAATTTGGCGCCAGAGACCAAGTACAAAGAACAAACCATTGAACAAGAAGATTCAGGAGGTAAACCTCCTGTGTCGGCGTCCCCGGTTTCCCGGGTCCATCCGACTGGCGGGCCCGCCTGTCCGCATCGCGAAATCATCGGCCTGTACCACGAGATCCTGCCGGAGCTCCAGGGCGTGCTCGTCGAGCGCTGGGACGGGCAGCGTGCCAGGGACCTGGCGGCACGGTGGCGCGAGAGCGCCAAGCACCAGACGCCGGCGTTCTGGCGGTGGTTCTTCGGCCAGGTGCGCAAACGGCGGTTCTACCTCGGCGAGAACGATCGCGGCTGGCGCGCTGATCTCGGCTGGCTCGTGAAGCGGCGCAATTTCGACAAGATCCTCGAGGCGGCGGTGAGCGCGCAGCGGCGCAAGGTGGCGGCATGAACGCGCGGCTCGATGTGCGCGAGATGTTCTCGACCGAAGCCGAGCAGGCTGTGCTGGGCGCGGCGCTGGCCAGCCCCGACGCGCTGCTCGAGCTGCAGGCGCAGGGCCTCGGTGCGGATGAATTCCACCTGCCGGCGCACCGCACGATCTGGCTCGCGATCATGCGGCTGGCGCAGACCGGTGCCGCGGTGGACCCGATCACCGTGGCCGATGACCTCGCCAGCGGTGGGCGGCTGGATTCCTGCGGCGGGTTGCCGTACCTGGGCGCGCTGATGTCCGAGGCGGTGAGCCCGGCGAATGCCGCGTCGTATGCGGCCCGGGTGCGCGAGCGGCGCCACGAACGCGAGTGGTTCCGCGTGGGGCGCGAGATCTGCGAGACCATGCAGGCCGGCGACGGCGCCACGCACGAGCAGCGCATCCAGCGCGTGCAGCAGCTGGTGACCGCGCTGGCCACGGAGCAGGCGCCGCGCACGCAGTTCGCGCTGCGCGAGGCCGTTGACCGCTTCGTCAGCCTGATGCGCCAGGCGCACGCCAACCCCGGGATTCACGGCGTGTGCACCGGGTTCAAGCACGTCGATTTTCGCCTGCAGGGCCTGCAGCCCGGTGACCTGCTGGTGATCGCCGGGCGCCCTGCGATGGGCAAGACGACCTACGCGATGAACATCGCGCACCACGCCGCCGCCGCACAGGGCAAGCGCGTGATGGTGTTCAGCCTGGAGATGTCAGCGCACCAGCTGGCCATGCGCATGATGGCGGCGCACGGGCCGATCAAGATGGGCCTGCTCAAGTCGGGCAAGGTGCTGGAATACCCGGAGCAGGGCGATCGCCTGGTGCGCGCGGTGGGCGCGCTGTCGGCGCTGCCGATCGTGATCGACGAGCAGGGCGGCATCACGCTCGCGGACCTCGCGGCCCGCGCCAGGCGCGAGCACCGGCAGGGGTCGCTCGGGCTGATCGTGATCGACTACCTGCAGCTGCTCGAGGGCAGCAACGCGCGCGCGAGCCGCAACGATGCCGTGAGCGACATCAGCCGCGGCCTGAAGTCGCTGGCGAAGGAACTGGAGTGCCCGGTGATCGTGCTGTCGCAGCTCAGTCGCAAGTGCGAGGAGCGCGGCAACAAGCGCCCGATCCCTTCGGACCTGCGCGACAGCGGCGCGATCGAACAGGACGCCGACATGATCCAGTTCGTGTACCGCGACAAGGTCTACAACGAGACCACGCCGGTCGGCGACCAGGCGGAGATCATCACCAGCAAGCTGCGCAACGGCGAGCCGGGCACCGACTTCCTGGCCTTCGACGGCGCGCACAACCGCTTCCTCGAGGCGGAGGCCACGGCGAGCTACGGCGCGCGGCGCCAGTCCGCCGGCCCGTATCCCGACTCATCCGACGACCACTACGCATACTGACCATGAGGCGATCCGATGGCGTTGAAGTCTGCCGTGATCCGCGACCCCGTGGTGCGCATGGAATACGAGCTGGAGCAGTGGGGGCGGTGGATCCGCAGCGGCAACGGGCGCAGCGGCTACGGTGCGTGCATCCTCGCCAGCCTGCGCGGCAGCACGGTGCCGGAGCCCAATATCGGGGATGACCGGGCGGAGGTGATCGACGCCGCGATGCTGCGCCTGGAGAAGTTCGACGCCTCGATGTGGGGCGCGCTGTGGTACACGTTCGCCGAGGGCAAGCCGCCGTACAAGTGGGCGCGGCTCGTGGGCGTTGGGCGCACCACGGCGTACAGCACGCTGCTGCCGTCGGCTGTCCGCTGGATGCTGACGGAGGTGGGATTAGGGTCGCTTTGAAAATATATTTCCGGGTACTTGCGTTTTTCCGGAAAAAAAGGTGTAGTGCTTCCCCATCGTGGACTTGGTGCCACTGAAGAGAATCCAGACCCCCGGCAGCGCGAGCTTCCGGGGGTTTTTCGTTGGGGATTCCGTTCGATCAATGCCCTGCCTGTCGCAACAACTCCTGCGGTCTAGCTGTCCTACGGTGCGACGTGGCGGGCACCCTTTGTCGCAGGCCCGGGACCGGGTTGGTTGTGCTCCTGGTCTTCGGTTGGTCGCCCGGGCCTGCGACCCTTTCGAGGTGCTCATGATCCAGACGAGCCTGCACAAGGTGGCCGCGCGCTTCCTCGGCATCCGCGAGGCCGCCGGCGCCACGCATTCGCCGCAGATCATGGCGATGCTGCACCTGGACGCGAACTGGCCCAGCGCCGACGAGGTGCCGTGGTGCAGCGCGTTCTGCAACTACGTCGCGTGGCTGCTGGACCTGCCGCGTTCGAAGTCGCTGGCGGCGCGCAGCTGGCTGAGCGTGGGCAAGCCGGTGACGCTGCACGAGGCGCAGTGCGGCAACGACGTGGTGGTGTTCTCGCGGGGCAACAACCCGGAGCACGGCCATGTCGCGATCTTCGACCGGCTCGACGGCGACGGGGTGTTCGTCCTCGGCGGCAACCAGGGAGATTCCGTCACCGTGGCGCGATTCCCGGTCGACCGCGTCGTCGGTGTGCGGCGGTTGGCGTGAGTGACTCGGGTGGTTTCGCGGAGGACGTGCCGATGATCCAGTTCCGCTACGCGCGCCGCTCGCTGTGGCGCTGGCAGCAGTACGCGCTGACGGGCATGCCCAAGGACAAGGCGGTGCAGCTGGCCAAGGACGGCGGCGACATGTATGAGGCCAACTGGCTGCAGGCCTCCACCGACGGCATCAACTGGATCAGCGTGCCGGCGGCGCGCGAGATCCCGGTGATCGATGACACCGTGGGCGTGTCGGGGAAGGTCTACGGTGGCTGACCGCGACGGCTTCGCGAAGAACCTCGAGCGCATGCGCGCGGAGTGGCGCGAGGTGGCTGCGGCCTGGGACAGCGAGGACGCTGACCAGCCCGGCTGGACGCACGAGTACATGCAGCACATGCGCACGCTCGCCCGCAAGGGGCCGATCACCTGTGCGACGTTGATCGGCGTTGTGGGGCCCCTGTTGATCGGCGCGCTGATCGTGGTGGGGTTCGCATGCTGAAGCGTGCGGCAGGGGCTGTTATCTGGACGGTGCTCGCTATCGCGCTGTTGCTGGAAAAACGCCGCAAGCGGCGCGAGCAGGCGCCGTGATGCTGCCCGCCCGCCTCTATGTCGCCGCTGGCGCCGTGCTGGCGCTGCTGGCGCTGCTGTCCGGCGCCTACATCAAGGGCCGCGGCGATGGCCGGGCCGTGCAGGCGGCCGACTACGCGCAGGAGCGCGCCGCCGCCGCCGCCGCGGCGCAGTCACAACGGGCCGCGCTGCAGCAGGCCATCGACGCGCAGCGTGCCGAATTGGAGAAGCGACACCAGGAGGGCGCCGATGATATCGCTGCGATCAAGATCGTCCATCTTCCGGGTCGCGTCGAGATCCAGCGTCGCACCGTGGAAGTGCCTGTGTATCGCGACTGCGTTGCTGAGCAGCGCGTGCTCGAGCTCGTCAACGCAGCCCGCGCTGGTCGTCCCGCCAGCGCCGACGCCCTGCGTGCTGCTGAAGGTGTCCTGCCCGGCGGCGCTGCCGCCGGTGAGTGACGCGAGCCTGGGCGCCTTCGTGCGCGCGGCTGAGCAGGATGCAGAGATTTACCTGTCTTGCCGCCGCGCGGCGCTGGCCTGCGCGCGATGAGCCCGGAGTCATTCTTTGCGGCCGGGTGGAGACCCGCCGCGGCATGGATCTGCGTGATTGCGCTGGGGTATCAGATGCTGCTGCGCCCTCTGGCCGCGTGGCTGCTGGGAAACTTCACCGGCCTGAGCACGCCGCCGGCGCTCAATGACGAGACGCTGATGGCGCTCGTTTTCAATCTCCTCGGGCTGGGTGCGTATCGAACCACGGAAAAGGTGAAAGGAGTCGCATCGTAGTGGATATGGCAGCAATAGCAGGCGCGGCGGTCGCATCCATTTTGTCAGGCGCCGCGGCGGGAATGGTCGCCTCGAGCAAGACGATCGCGGCGTTGACGGTGCACATCGAGTATCTCAAGTCGCACATCGATCGGCACGAGCGCGAGCTCGGCCAGGTGCATCGGCGCCTCGATGGTCTGCGGCCAGCGGAGTGCAAGTTCCCCGAGGTGGAGCGGCGCGGCAATGGCGAGGGGCATTGACCGGGAGGCATGAATGCTCACGCGGGTGCGGCTCGATTCGCTGCGGCATGTATTCCAGTTGCGGGCGTATGCGGATCCGGTCGATGCAGCCTTGCCGCTCGATGCGATGCGCGCGCCCTACACGGTGACGGGCATCGTCAGCGTGGTCGGCGATTGCGCCTCGGTCGATATGGTCATGGCACGGCAGGAGATCACGCGCGAAGCGTTGGCTGACCTGGATGATGCGCTGCGGGATATGGGCGTGAAGCGCGTGCTGTGGGAGCGGCACCGTCCCGACGGCGAGATCAAGTCGGTCGAACGGCGGATTGCCTGATGCCGGTCCGCGCGCCGCAGCATCGGCCCTACTCGGTGGCGAGCAAGACGCACGAGCCCAAGCAAGAGAGTCGCCAGAAGAAACGTGCACTGCACACCGGTTCGAAGGCATGGCGCACGTTGCGCGCGCAGATCCTCGTCGAGGAGCTGTACCAGTGTCGCCAGTGCGGGCAGCCCGGTGATCACGTCGACCACATCAACGGCGATGCGACGGACAACAGCCGCGGCAACCTCGCGGTGATGTGTCGGTCATGTCATGCCATCAAGACGGCGAAGGAAGATGGCGGATTCGGAAATCGGCGCAATTCGCGCGGACCTGTCGGCGATCCGTGACCTCCTCGTGCAGCTGGTGCAGCAGCAGGCCGCGCTGATAGCGGCGCTGGCCGCAGAGAACGAGCCCGCTGAAGAGGTTTCAGACCTCGAAGGGCATGTATTTGGACGCGAAAGAGCCGACGGCGAGGAGCTGTAGGCGGCAGGGGGGGCGG
>JAGPES010000313.1 GCA_018057015.1 Pseudomonadales bacterium
GACCTCGCAACCCTCCTTGGCGAGCAGGGTCTCGGCGGTGCGGCGGATGGTCTTGCTGTCGTCGATGACCATTACCTTGAGGCCGGTCAAGCTCTGTTCCATGGCGAGGATCCCCGATGATGGCCGTGTCGTTTCCCGCGGTTGCCGCGACGGCGTCGCGGCGCGTTCAGCAAGCGGCCGGGCTTCTGCTATCGTTGTCCGGCGGTCGTCAATTAATAGACCATGGGCGTGCGGAAATACAGGCAGGCCCCCCAAAATCCGGACGGAGTTCGCAGATGACAATACGCCTCGGCGTGGTGATGGATCCCATCGCCGGACTGAACTACAGGAAGGACAGCACGCTGGCGCTGCTGTGGGCGGCGCAGGATCGCGGCTGGGAGCTCCACTACATGGAGCAGCAGGACCTGTTCCTGCGCGACGGCAGCGCGCGCGCGAACACGCGCGCCCTGCGCGTGCACCGCGACGCGGCGCGCTGGTTCGACCTCGGCGAGCCGCGCGAGACCGCGCTCGGGGAGCTCGACGTGGTGCTGATGCGCAAGGACCCGCCCTTCAACAACGAGTACGTCTACTCCACCTACATCCTCGAGGCGGGCGCGCGCGACGGCTGCCGCGTGATCAACGATCCGCAGTCGCTGCGCGACTGCAACGAGAAGCTGTTCGCGACCCGCTTCCCGCAGTGCTGCCCGCCGCTGCTGGTGAGCCGCAACGCCGCGCAGCTGCGCGAGTTCCAGCGCGCGCACGGCGACGTGATCTTCAAGCCGCTCGACTCGATGGGCGGCACGCTGATATTCCGCGTGCGCGACGGCGACCCGAACATCAGCGTGATCCTCGAGACGCTCACCGCCAACGGCACCACCACGATCATGGCCCAGCGCTACATCCCGGCGATCGTCGACGGTGACAAGCGCATCCTGATGATCGACGGCGAGCCTGCCCCGTACGCGCTGGCGCGCATCCCGGCGGTGGGCGAGACGCGCGGCAACCTGGCCGCCGGCGGCACCGGCCAGGCGCGGGCGCTCACCGAGCGCGACCGCTGGATATGCGCCGAGGTCGGCCCGGCGCTGCGCGCGCGCGGCCTGGTGTTCGTGGGCCTGGACGTGATCGGCGACTACCTCACCGAGATCAACGTCACCAGCCCGACCTGCATCCGCGAGATCGACAAGGCGCACGGGCTGGACATAGGCGCGAGCGTCATTGCCGCGATCGACGCGCGCCTGGGGCGCTGAGCCCGGTGCGATCCCGGGACGACCCCGTGCAGGACCGTGACCGGCTGCTGCTCAGCGCCCTGGTGGCGGTGGCGGTCCACGCCGCGCTGATCCTCGGGGTGGGCTTCGCGCGCGAGGTGCACGCGCCGCGCGCCCCGGGGCTGGACG
This sequence comes from Pseudomonadales bacterium, assembly GCA_018057015.1. Classification (GTDB taxonomy): domain Bacteria; phylum Pseudomonadota; class Gammaproteobacteria; order Pseudomonadales; family UBA5518; genus UBA5518. The sequence goes on from JAGPES010000313.1 coordinate 1,374, forward strand.
TCACGCTCGCGCAGGTTCGCGACGACGCGCCCGACGAGACCGCGGACTTCCTGGCGCAGGCAGACCAGCGCGGCAGCGGCAGCGTCGACGAGGTCTCGGACCCGGGCTCCCCGGTGAACAGCGCTTTCGATGCGCCCGCGATCCGGCCGGTGTTGGAAGCGGGCGGATCGCCGCCCGCGGCGACGCGCGATCCGCTGCCCACGCTGACCTCCACCCGCAGCGAGCAGCGCAGCGCCGCGCGCGATGCGCACGAGCGGCGCACGCAGGTCGAGGCCCCGGCGCCGCGCCCGGCCGAGGCGAGCGCCGAGATCGCCTCGCTGGTGGCGCGCCTCGATGCGCAGCAGAAGGCCTACGCGCGCCTGCCGCGGGTGGAACGCCTGACCTCGGCGGCGACCCGCGCCGCCGCCGACGCCGCCTACCTCTACACCTGGAAGCAGCGCATCGAGACCATCGGCAACCAGCATTACCCGGTGGAGGCAAGGCGGCGCCGGCTCTACGGCGACCTGCGCCTGCTGGTCGCGCTGCGCGCCGATGGCAGCGTAAAGGAAGTGCGCGTGCTGCAATCCTCGGGCTACGCGCTGCTCGACGATGCCGCAATGCAGATCGTGCGGCTCTCGGCACCCTTCGAGCCATTCCCGCCCGAGCTGCGCGCGCGCGCCGACGAGCTCGAGATCATCCGCACCTGGCAGTTCCGCAGCAACCGCCTGACCTCCAGCGAGTGAGGCCGGCTTGCCTTCGTTGCGGCGCGGGCCCGACAATGCGGCCATGAACGTCCGCCTGCGCGACCATTTCCTGATCGCGATGCCGGGGATGGAGGATTCCATCTTCGCGCACAGCATCACCTATCTGTGCGAGCACAACGAGCACGGCGCGATGGGCATCGTCGTGAACCGGCCGCTGGAGCTGAGCTTCGACGACATCTTCGAGCACCTGGAGATTCCGGGTTTCGCGCGCCACCACGGCCAGCCCGTGCTGGCCGGCGGCCCGGTTCAGACCGATCGCGGCTTCGTGCTGCACCGGCGCGAGGAATGCTGGCACTGGCAGTCCACCCTTCACGTGACCGCGCAAATCAGCCTCACCACCTCGCGCGACATACTCGAGTCCATCGCCCGCGACGAAGGACCGCAAGACTCGCTGATCGCGCTGGGCTACGCCGGCTGGGGTCCCGGGCAGCTGGAGGAGGAGCTCGCGGCGAATGCCTGGCTGAGCCTGCCGGCCGAGGCCTCGATCCTGTTCGACGTGCCGCTGGACCAGCGCGCGCAGGCCGCCGCCGCGCGCCTGGGGATCAACCTCGGGTTGCTCAGCAGCACCTTCGGCAACGCCTGATCCGGCATGGGCATCGTGCTGGCCTTCGATTACGGCCTGCGGCGCATCGGCGTGGCGGTGGGCAACGCGCTCACCGGCACCGCGACCGCGCTGCCCGTGCTGCCGGCGCGCGACGGCGTACCGGACTGGGAGCGCATCCGCCGGCTGATCGGCGAATGGCGGCCGGGGCTGCTGCTGGTCGGCCTGCCGCTCAACATGGACGGCAGCCCCAGCGAGATGAGCGAACGCGCGGCGCGCTTCTCGCGCCGGCTGCACGGTCGCTTCGGCATCCGCTGCGAACTGATGGACGAGCGCCTGAGCTCCTTCGAGGCGCGCGCGCGCATGGCCGGGGACTCCGGCCGCACGGCGCTCGACAGCGTCGCCGCCTGCGTGATCCTGGAGGGCTGGTTCGCCGGGCAGCCGCGCGACGGCGCCTGAGCGTCCTCAGGGACGCTTGCCGAAGAACTGCCCCGTGTTCTCCGTGGTGTCGTCGATCGAGAGCCCGGCCGCACGGCCCAGGCCGCCGGTCTGGGTGCCCATCTTGATCATCAGGCGCATGTTGTTCTGCGAATCGGCGTAGGACAGCGCGTGCTCGTAGGAGATCACGCCGTCGCAGTAGAGCTGGTAGAGCGACTGGTCGAAGGTCTGCATGCCGAGCTCGGTCGAACGCTCCATCAGCTCCTTCAGCGCATGCACCTCGCCCTTGCGGATGATGTCCGAGACCAGCGGCGTGTTGATCAGGATCTCGACCGCCGCGCGCCGTCCCTGCCCGTCGACGGTGGGGATCAGCTGCTGCGCGATCATCGCCTTCAGGTTCAGCGACAGGTCCATCCACAGCTGGTCGCGCGCATCGGCGGGGAAGAAGTTCTGGATCCGGTCCAGCGCCTGGTTGGCGTTGTTGGCGTGCAGTGTCGCGAGGCACAGGTGGCCGGTCTCGGCGAATGTCACGGCGTGCTGCATGGTCTCGCGCGTGCGGATCTCGCCGATCAGGATCACGTCGGGCGCCTGGCGCAGCGTGTTCTTCAGCGCGACCTCGAAGCTCTCGGTGTCGATGCCGACCTCGCGCTGGGTGACGATGCACTTGTTGTGCTGGTGCACGTACTCGATCGGGTCCTCGATCGTGATGATGTGGCCGGAGCTGTTGCGGTTGCGGTGCCCGACCATCGCGGCGAGCGAGGTGGACTTGCCGGTGCCCGTGGCGCCGACGAAGATGATCAGCCCGCGCTTGGTCATCGCGAGCTCGTTGATGATCGGCGGCAGCTGCAGTTCGTCGACGGTGGGAATCTTCGACTCGATGCGTCGCAGCACCATGCCGCAGAGGTTGCGCTGGAAGAAGGCGCTGACGCGAAAGCGCCCCACGCCGCGCGCGCTGATCGCGAAGTTGCACTCGTGAGAGGTCACGAACTCCTTGCGCTGGTTCTCGTTCATGATGCTCTGCACCAGCTCGCGGGAACGCTCCGGCGTGAGCGGCGTCTCGTCGACGGGGTAGAGCTTGCCGTGCACCTTGATGCAGGGGGCGACGCCGGCGGTGATGAACAGGTCCGAGGCCTTCTTCTCGACCATCTTCGCCAGCATCTCGGCGACTTCCAGGTCCCTCTTGGCGGTCTCGTTGGCTTCCATGACGGGTGTCTCCGGGTGGGCGTGGGCGTACGGGTGGGATGGCGTGACGGCGATCAGAAATTGTCGGGGATCTTGGCCTTCTCGCGCGCGGCCTCGCGCGTGACCAGGCGCTTGGCGACGAGGTCGGTGAGGCACTGGTCCATGGTCTGCATGCCGACGCCCGAGCCGGTCTGGATCGCCGAATACATCTGCGCCACCTTGTCCTCGCGGATCAGGTTGCGGATCGCCGGGGTGCCACGCATGATCTCGTGCGCCGCGATGCGCCCGCCGCCCACTTTCTTCAGCAGCGTCTGCGAAATCACCCCCATGAGCGACTCGGAGAGCATCGAGCGGACCATCGA
>JAGPES010000012.1 GCA_018057015.1 Pseudomonadales bacterium
ACGGCTGAGAGCCCGTCGCGGCGCGAGTCACGGCTGGTCGCGCCGCTGCGCCTGGCCGTAACCGGCGAATCGCTCGATCACCTCGCGCATCTGCGCGTCATCCAGTAGCCGCGGCTCGCCGATCGCGAGCGCGGCGCCATACTGCGCTGCCAGCTCCTCCACCTCGATCGCCAGCGCCAGCGCCGCATCCAGGGTTTCGCCGAGCGCGATCTGGCCGTGGTTGCCGAGCAGGCAGGCGCGACGGCCATGCAGCGCCGACACCGCATGTTCGGCGAGCGCCGCCGAGCCGAACAATGCGTAGGGCGCGCAGCGGATCGAATCGCCGCCCGCCACCGCGACCATGTAATGGAAAGCCGGAATGTCCCGGCCGCAGCAGGCGAGCGCGGTGGCATGGCGTGAATGACAGTGCACTATGGCCTGCGCCTCGGGCCGCGCGCGGTAGATCGCCGCGTGCATGGGCCATTCGCTCGACGGGCGAAGCGCCCCCGCGAGCACGCGGCCGGACAGGTCCACTTCGACCGTATCTTCCGGACCCATGCGCTCGGGTGGCAAGCCGGTCGGAGTGATCCGCATGCCGCGTGCGGTGCGCGAAGACGCGTTGCCCGAGGAGCCCTGCGTCAGTCCCGCCGCCGTGACGCGTCGCATGCAATCGACGAGGGCGGCGGGCGTCGCGGCCGGACCGGTTTCTGTCATGGGATTTCCTGCTGACCGCACGATGGGCGGATGCTACCATCCTGCACGTGTCCCGGTACGGTAAGGCGGTTCGCGCCGCTGCCGCAAGGGCCCTGCGCAATACAACGACAACACGGATCGCAACAAAGGGGATCACATGACCAAGCAGACTCATCCCATGGTCAAGGCCGTGCGCGCCGCCTGCGTGCTGCTCGCTGCCGGCTGCACGCTCGCTGTTCCCGCGGCATATGCGCAGGAGCAGCCATCCGGGCTCGGGCTCGAGGAAATCGTGGTGACGGCGCAGAAGCGCATCGAGCGGCTGCAGGACGTGCCGATTTCCGTTACCGCCTTCAACGAGGAGTCCCTCGACAATCTGGTCGCCAACTCCATCGGCGACATCGCCGCGTTCACGCCGAACCTCGACATCGATGACGCACAGGTGACGCAGCCCGGATACCGGATCCGCGGCATCGGCACCTCCGATTTCGGCGTCGGGCTGGAGCCCGCGGTCGGTGTCTACATCGACGGGGTGTACGTGGGACGCTCCGGCGCCTCGCGCGTCGCGTTCAACGACGTCGAACGGGTCGAGGTCCTCAACGGACCGCAGGGGACGCTGTTCGGGCGCAACGCGGCGGCCGGCGCGATCCAGGTCCTGACCAACAAGCCGGTCGAAACCGAGGAAGGCTGGGCCAAGGCCACGGTCGGCAACTACGACAAGCTGCAGCTCGAGGGCGTCTACAACCTGCCGCTTGCCGACAATCTCTTCCTGCGCGCCGGGGCGCTGAGCAACGAGCGTGACGGATACATCCGCGACCCGGGAGAGGGGCCGGACCGCCACGACGAGAACAACTGGTCCGTGGGCGGGGCGCTGCGCTGGCTGCCGGCGGACGACCTCGACGTGATCTTGCGCCTGGAGTACGACGACGTCGACCAGACCTCCCGCGGCGATTCGAGTGCCACGCTGGGACTGCGCGACGAGGGGGCGAACTTCGACGAGCTCGAGAACGACGGCAACGTGATAGAGACGCGCGAGCTCTTCGGCAGTTCCGTCACCGTGGCGTGGGACCTGGATGCGGTCACGATGACCTCGATCACGGCGTGGCGCACTTACCACTCCTACAACCGGCGCGACAAGGACGGCACCGCGATCAAGCGTTACTTCTTCGACGACCTCAACGACGAGGACAACGAACAGTTCAGCCAGGAGTTGCGCTTCGCGTCCGCGCAGGATTCCGCATGGCGCTGGACCGCGGGCGGAAACTATTTCTGGGAGAGCGCGAAACAGGTCGGTGGTGTCTTCATCGGCCCGCAGACCGCCGACCAGGTGATCTGGGACAGCAACATCGCTTCATTGATCGGGGGTATCAACTACGACGACGACGTCCTGACCGGTACCGTGGTCGATCCCGGGCTGGCAGCGATCGGCGGACTCGACTCCAACACGCTCTACCCGGGGGCCGGGCTCGACTTCTTCATGAACAGCGTCCTTTCGCCGTTCGCCGGACTGGATCAGCCGCTCACCGGGCGCGAGCTGATCGCGGGTGTAGATTCCTGGCTCGATTCCTTCAAGATAAACGGCGAATACGAATCCTTCGCGCTCTTCGGCGACCTCTCGTACGACATCAGCGAGTTGTTCACGGTGACGGGCGGTCTGCGCTACACCAAGGACGACAAGGAATTCGGTCGCTATATCGCCTTCAACGAGTACGGCATTCCGATTGCCTTCCAGGAGGAAACCCTGGTCGACGCGCAAGGCAACTACGATCCCGTCGATGGTTCGCTGGGGTGGTACTGGCAGGACCATTCATGGGACGAGCTGACGAGCCGTGCCGTGCTCGACTACCACGTAACGGAGGACGTGCTGCTGTACGCGAGCTGGGCGACCGGCTACAAGTCGGGGGGCTACAACAGCGCCGGCCCGACCATCGACGAAGGCCCGCTCGATTCCGAGACGGTCGAGAACCTGGAGTTCGGGATCAAGTCGACCTTTTTCGACAACCGGGTGCGCGTCAATGGCGCGATCTACGACTACAGCTACGAGGATCTGCAGCGCCAGGTGTTCGTGCCGGGCGAGTGCCGCTCGGGTGGTCTGGGAGCCTACGAGTTCACGGCGGATGACGTGGACGGCTCCGGCTACGAGCTCGACGTGCTGGTGCTGATCACCGAGGGGTTGACGCTCGGGGCCAATACGGGAGAGATCGATGCCGAGTACACCAAGAGCCAGAGCAAGGAAGTGGTCAATGGCGAATGCGTGGTGCGTGACCGCAGCGGGTCGGATTTCGCGGACTCGCCGTCCAACTACAACGTTTTCCTCAACTACGAGCTGCCCTTCGAGAGCGGCGCGGCGCTGCGCTTCAGCGTGAACTACAGCTACGCCGAGGGCGGGTCGCGTGATTCGTGCAAGTACGTCTCGCCCGAGGGCTACGTCTACGATCTCAGCACGGATCCCGCCAGCGGCGTGTTCGAGATCACCCGCCAGTCGGCCGACGGCCCGGCGCTCGACGCGCCGCCGGTTTCGGGCTGTGCGGACAGCGCCGACGAGGAGTCCATGACCGCGCGCATTGCCTACACACCGGCCAGCGGAAGATGGGAAGCAGCGGTCTATGCGCAGAACCTGATGCGCGAAGATGCCGTGGGAGACCCCGGCGGGCTCGGTGGTTCGCTGCGCACGGATTACTGGGACGGCTCCCCGACCTACGGCGATCCGACGGAGCCCGAGTTCTACGGTTTCGAGTTCAGGTACGTGTTCTGAGCGGGGGCAGGGGCGTGGCGCAGTCGTTGGCGGGCACGTCCGCATGAACAAGGCCCAGAGCAGCACCCTGTCGCCCGCCGCGCGCCGCGTGGCGCGCACCATACTGAACGGCTTCGAGTCTTACTTCGCCGAATACCAGAACATCACGCTCGGTGCCAAGAAGCGTTTCGAGACGGCGAACTGGCAGGGCGTGCACGAAGCGAGCACCGAGCGCATCGACCTCTACAAGAGCAAGGTCAATCGGGTGGTTCGCCTGGTGCGCGAGGTGACCAGCCGGGACCTGTCCAACCTGGAGCTCTGGCACGAGGCACGTTCGGCCTACGCGCAGCTCGTCAGCAGTCACTCCAACTACGAGATCGCCGAGACCTTCTTCAACAGCATCTACTGCAGGATCCACGACCACTCGCCGATCCACGACCGCTACGTTTTCGTGAAACCCTCGCGCCCGCTCGAGAACAAGCCGCTGCCCGACTACAGCATCTATGTGCGCTACGAGATGACCGGCGCGCTTGTCGACCTGGTGTCGCGCATCCTCGACGATTTCGCTTTCACTGTGCCATGGGAGGACAAGCGGCGCGATGTCGGTGCGATCGTGAGCCTGCTGCAGGAACAACTGCTGCCGGGGCTCGACTGCCCGCTGCAGGGTCTGCGGGTCGAGATGCTCGAGTCGGTTTTCTACCGCAACAAGGCCGCGTATCTCGTGGGCCGCGTGAGCCACTCCGGCGGCGTCATTCCGGTGATACTGCCCTGTCTGAACAACGAGAAGGGCGGCATCTACATCGACACGGTCATCCACGATCAGGATGGCGCCAGCATCATCTTCAGTTTCACGCGCTCGTACTTCATGGTCGATGCGCCGATCCCCTCGCGCTACGTGCGCTTCCTGCTCTCGCTGATGCCGCAGAAGGGTGTGGCCGAACTCTACAACTCGATCGGCTTCAACAAGCACGGCAAGACCGAGTTCTACCGCGACATGATCCGGCACATGAAGGCGAGCGAGGATCTGTGCGTGATCGCGCCCGGCATCAAGGGCATGGTCATGACCGTGTTCACGCTGCCCTCCTACGGCGTGGTGTTCAAGGTGATCAAGGATCGCTTCGATCCTCCGAAGCAGGTCACCGAGGAGATCGTGCGCGAGAAGTACCGTTTCGTCTCGCGCGCCGACCGCGCCGGGCGCATGGCCGACACGCAGGAATACAAGAACTTCATCTTCTACCGCAACCGCTTCAGCCAGGAGCTGATCGAGGAGTTGCAGCGCGTCGCGCCGTCGAAGCTGTGGATGGACGAGAAGTGGATCATCATCCGCCACTGCTACGTCGAGCGGCGCATGCAACCGCTGAACCTCTACCTGCGCGACGCCAGCGAGGCGGAGGTCTACGACGCGATGGACGAGTACGGCAACGCGATCAAGCAGATGGCTGCGGCGAACATATTCCCGGGCGACATGCTGCTGAAGAACTTCGGTGTGACGCGCCACGGCCGCGTGGTGTTCTACGATTACGACGAGATCTGCCCGCTCACCGAGTGCAATTTCCGCAAGATTCCCGAGCCGCGCGACGAGGCCGAGGAAATGGCCGGCACGCCCTGGTACACGGTGGGCGAGAACGACGTGTTCCCCGAGGAGTTCCGCCTGTTCTTTTCCGGCAACCCGCACGCAAAGGCGGCCTTCGAGGCGCAGCACGCCGATCTCTTCGACTACCGCTACTGGCAGAAGCTGCAGGCTGCGATACGCGCCGGCCATGTCTTCGACACCTTCCCTTACCGCCGCCGCGCGCGCTTTCCGCGCGAGGAAGGCGACAGCGCGTTCACCTACGACATGGCGATTCGCGCGGGGGACATTCCCTGAATGTCCTGTGGGTCGCCGCGCGCCTGTGGGTCGCCGCGCGCCTGTGGGTCGCCATTCATGGCGACAGCTGAAGTCGGGAAGGCACCGGTCGGCATGAATGCCGACCCACTTTGGATGCCGACCCGCACCGATGCGAACCTACGGCCGCGCCTTGGCCGCGCGCCGGTGCGCGTGCAGCAGCGGCTCGGTGTAACCGTTCGGCTGCGCGCAGCCCTTGAACACGAGGTCGCAGGCGGCCTGGAACGCTATGCTGGTGTCGAGCTCCGGCGCCATGTTGCGATACAGCGGGTCACCCGCGTTCTGCGCGTCCACCACCGCGGCCATGCGCCGCATCGTCGCCGTCACCTGCTCGGCCGTGCACACGCCGTGGCGCAACCAGTTCGCGATGTGCTGGCTCGAGATGCGCAGCGTCGCGCGGTCCTCCATCAGGCCCACGTTGTCGATGTCCGGCACCTTGGAGCAGCCCACGCCCTGGTCGATCCAGCGCACCACGTAGCCGAGGATGCCCTGCGCGTTGTTGTCCAGTTCCTGCTGGATCTCGGCGGCCGTGAGGCGCGCGGGATCCCCGAGCAGCGGGATGCGCAGGATGTCGTCGCGGTTGGCGCGCGGGCGTCTTGCGAGCTCGCGCTGGCGTGCCGCGACGTCGACCTCGTGGTAGTGCATCACGTGCAGCGTGGCCGCGGTGGGCGAGGGCACCCAGGCGCAGCTCGCGCCCGCCTGCGGGTGCGCGATCTTGGTCTTCAGCATCTGCGCCATTTCGTCGGGCTTGGCCCACATGCCCTTGCCGACCTGCGCGCGACCGCTGAAGCCGGCGGCCAGCCCGTTGTCGACGTTCCAGTCCTCGTAGGCCTGGATCCAGGCCTCGTTCTTCATGGCGTCCTTGCGCACCATCGGACCGGCTTCCATGCTGGTGTGGATCTCGTCGCCGGTGCGGTCGAGGAAGCCCGTGTTGATGAAGATCACGCGCTCGCGCGCGACGCGGATGCATTCCTTCAGGTTCAGCGTGGTGCGGCGCTCCTCGTCCATGATGCCGATCTTCAGCGTGTTGCGCGCCAGTCCCAGCAACCCCTCGATCGCGGTGAACAGGTCGCAGGCCAGGGCGACTTCCTCCGGGCCGTGCATCTTGGGCTTCACGATGTAGACGCTGCCGGCGCGCGAATTGCGCGGGCCGCTCGCGCGCCCGAGGTCGTGCATCGCGGCCAATGCCGTGATCACGCCGTCGAGTATGCCTTCCGGGATCTCCGCGCCGCTCTCGTCGAGCACCGCGTCTGTGGTCATCAGGTGCCCGACGTTGCGTACCAGCAGCAGCGCGCGGCCCGGCAGCGACAGCATGGAGCCATCGGGTGCGGTGTATTCACGGTCTGGGTTCATGGTGCGCGTGAGCGTGCGCCCGCCCTTCTCGAAGGACTCGACGAGGTCGCCCTTCATCAGCCCCAGCCAGTGCCGGTACACCTCTACCTTGTCCTCGGCATCCACCGCTGCCACCGAGTCCTCGCAATCCTGGATCGTGGTCAGCGCCGATTCGAGCAGCAGGTCCTTGACGCCGGCGGCATCGTCCTTGCCGATCGGGTGCGCGCGGTCGAGCTGGATCTCGATGTGCAGCCCGTGGTTGCACAGCAGCACCGCATCGGGCGCGTCCGGTCGGCCGCGGTAGCCGGCGAACTGTGCCGGCGTGCGCAGGCACACCGGCGCGCCGCCGAGGGTCACTCGCAACTCGCCGCCCTGCACCGCGTAGCCGGTGGCGTCCTTGTGGCTGCCGGAGGCGAGCGGCGCCGCGCGATCGAGGAAGGCGCGCGCGAAGGCGATCACGCGTGCCCCGCGCACCGGGTTGTAGGCGCCGGCGCGGGTGGCCCCGCCGTCCTCGGCGATCACATCGGTGCCGTAGAGCGCGTCGTAGAGGCTTCCCCAGCGCGCGTTCGCGGCATTCAGCGCGTAGCGTGCGTTCATCACCGGCACCACCAGCTGCGGCCCGGCGAGCGTGGCGATCTCGGCATCGACGTTCTGCGTGCCGATCGTGAAGTCTTCGTCCTCGGGCAGCAGGTAGCCGATCCCGGCCAGGAAGGCGCGATAGTCCGCCGGGTCGACGGCGGGATGCGCGCGGTGCCAGGCATCGATGTTCGCCTGCAGCTCGTCGCGGCGCGCCAGCACGGCGCGGTTGCGCGGGGCGAACTCCCGCACGATGGCGGCGAAGCCGCGCCAAAGGGTCTCGGCGTCGATGCCGGTGCCGGGCAGGATCTGCCCGACCACGAGATCGTGCAGGGGCAGCGCGATCTGCAGGCCGTGGCGGTTGGTGCGTGTGCTCATCTTTGGGGCTCCTCTGGTGCGGTTTCGCGGCGGGGCAGGCGGCGGATTCTAGGTCCTCGCTCCCGGCGCAGCAGGGTTATGCGGATGATTCCCGGTATTCACGCGATGAATGCGAGGTTCAGACCGCCGCATCGCCGTCGAGCTCGCGCGCGACCTCGCCGATCAGGCGCCGCATCCACTGGTGCCCGGGGTTGCGCTGCAGCAGCGGGCTCCAGGCCATTTTCAGCTCGAACGGCGGGATTTCGAAGGGCGGAGCCTTGATCGCGACGCGCGGGTTGTCATGCATCAGCAGCGCCAGCTTGCTGGGCACCGTGACGACCAGGTGCTTCTGGGTCGCCAGCAGCACGGCCACCTGGTAGTGACGCGTGAACACCGAGATGCGACGCTTGCGCCCCAGCCGCGCCAGCGCCTCGTCGACCCAGCCCAGATCCTGCACGTCGCCCGGATTCACGCCCACGCCCACGCCCATGCCGGTCTTGCTGACCCAGACGTGCTGCGCCTGCAGGTAGGATTCGAGATCGAAACCGCCCTCGAGCACCGGGTTGTGCACGCTGAGCAGGCAGGAGAAGCTGTCCTGCCAGACGGTGTTCTGGTGGAATGACTGCGGCATCGAGTCGAAGCGATTGATCACCATGTCGACCTTGCCCTGCTCGACGTTCAGGTAGCTCACGTCGCTCGGCGTCATGATGTCGAGCGCGATGCCCGGGGCCTCGCGCTGCAGCCGTTCCAGCACCGCGGGGATCAGCGTGGATTCGGCGTAGTCGCTGGCCATGATGCGAAAGACCCGGGTGGATTGCGCCGCGTCGAAGGGCTTCTTGGGTTGAACCGCGCGTTCCACGGCGGCCAGCACGCTGCGCACCACCGGCTGCAGTTCCAGTGCGCGCTCGGTGGGGGTCATGCCCTCGCTGGTGCGCACCAGCAGCGGATCGTCGAAGAGCTCGCGCAGCCGGCGCAGCCCGTTGCTCATCGCAGGCTGGGTGATGCCGAGGTAGCTGGCCGCACGCGTGACGTTGCGTTCGCGCAGCAGCACATCGAGATAGACGAGCAGGTTGAGGTCGATTCGTTCTATATTCATTGTCGGAATGCCGAGGATAGGAATTATAAATTGGATAGATTATCCAGCCATCCCTAGAATCCGTCCACCTTCACGACGCCCCCGGCCGAACTCCGGGGCCAACCACACCCAAGGGAGCACCCCATGAGCATCCATACCTCCACCCGCGCCGAGCAGATCGCACTCCTGGAGAAGGACTGGGCCGAGAATCCGCGCTGGAAAGGCGTCAAGCGTGGCTACACCGCCGCCGACGTGGTGCAGCTGCGCGGTTCGCTGCAGCCGCAGAACACGCTGGCCGAGCTCGGCGCCGAGAAGCTCTGGCGCTACATCCACGAGGAGGACTACATCAACTGCCTCGGCGCGCTGACGGGCGGGCAGGCCGTGCAGCAGGTGAAGGCCGGCGTGAAGGCCATCTACCTGTCGGGCTGGCAGGTCGCCGCCGACAACAACTCGGCGCAGACCATGTACCCCGACCAGTCGCTGTACCCGGTGAACTCCGTGCCGGCGGTGGTGAATCGCATCAACAACGCGTTTCGCCGTGCCGACCAGATCCAGTGGGCCAACAACGTCGGGCCGCATGACTCCAAGTACGTCGATTATTTCGCGCCGATCGTGGCCGATGCCGAGGCGGGTTTCGGCGGCGTGCTGAACGCCTTCGAGCTGATGAAGGCGATGATCGAGGCCGGCGCCGCGGGCGTGCATTTCGAGGACCAGCTGGCCTCGGTGAAGAAGTGCGGCCACATGGGCGGCAAGGTGCTGGTGCCCACGCAGGAAGCCGTGCAGAAGCTGATCGCGGCGCGCCTCGCGGCCGACGTCTGCGGCACCTCGACCATCGTGCTGGCGCGCACCGACGCCAACGCCGCGACGCTGCTCACCAGCGACCATGACGACAACGACAAGCCCTTCGTCACCGGCGAGCGCACCGCGGAAGGCTTCTACAACGTACGCGCCGGTATCGACCAGGCGATCAGCCGCGGGCTGGCCTACGCGCCCTACGCCGACCTGATCTGGTGCGAGACCGCGAAGCCGGACCTCGAGGAAGCGCGGATTTTCGCCGAGGCAATCCGCAAGCAGTACCCGGACCAGCTGCTGGCCTACAACTGCTCGCCCTCGTTCAACTGGAAGAAGAACCTCGACGACGCCACGATCGCGAAGTTCCAGCGCGAGCTCGGCGCGATGGGCTACAAGTATCAGTTCATCACTTTGGCCGGCATCCACAGCATGTGGTACAACATGTTCGAACTCGCGTACGGCTACGCGCGCAATGGCATGACGTCCTACGTCGAGCTGCAGGAGAAGGAGTTCGCCGCCGCGAGCCGCGGCTACAGCTTCGTCAGCCACCAGCAGGAAGTGGGCACCGGTTACTTCGACCAGGTCACCACCTGTATCCAGGGCGGCACGTCGTCGGTCACCGCGCTCACCGGCTCCACGGAGGAAGAGCAGTTCACGGTGGTTTCGAGTCACTGAGCCCGGGAGGCGATCAGTCGCGCGCAAGGCGCGCCCCTGCGGTGGGGTTCGATTGGTCGCGCGCATGGCGCGCTCCTACAAGAGCCCCCCCTGTAGGAGCTTCCTGTTTCGCCCGAAACTGCACACGGCCCATGAACCGTGTAGGGTAGGCGTTGTGGGGGTTTGGCGCGAGCGGCATGGCCGATATCCGCTTGGTGCTGCGTGCCCGTGTAGGAGCTTGGTTGCGGTTGCGGACTACTGCACATTTTGGCGAGCGTTGCTTCCCGTTGGAAAGATTTGTCGTGCCTGGAGCGCAACCGCGCTCGCGACCAACCCCCGTCACCGATCAGCGGTCTGGGAGGTGTTCCATGAGTCACTTGTCTGTGCTGGATGAGAAAGCCGCGTTTGTGGATGTGGGCAGCGAGCAGATGCATGTCTCGATTGCCGGGGGCCCGCCGGAGGTATTCGGCACGGTGACCGCCCAGTTGCACGCCTTGCGTGACTGGCTGTTGGCCCGCGAGGTGCGCTCGGTGGCGATGGAAGCCACGGGGGTGTACTGGCTGCCGCTCTACGGGGTATTGGAAACCGCCGGGTTGGCGGTGGTGATGGTCAATGGCCGGCAGACGAAGAATCTGCCCGGGCGCAAGACCGACATGCAGGATTGCCAGTGGGGTGCGACGCTGCATGCGCATGGTCTGCTGCGCGCCGGGTTTGTCCCGCCGGCGCACATTCGTCGGCTGCAGGACTACGTGCGCCTGCGCGCGGACCACATCAGCCGCGCCGCCAGCCATGTGCAGCACATGCAAAAGGCGCTGGAGCGCATGAACATCAAGCTGCACGACGTCATCAGCAGCCTCTGCGGGGTGAGCGGCCTGGCGGTGGTGCGCGCCATCCTGGCGGGCGAACGCGCGCCGGAGCGCTTGCTGGCGCTGTGCGATCCCCAGATCCAGCGCGCCAAGGGGGATCGGGTCAAGGAGGCGCTGCGTGGCACGTGGGCCGAGGAGCATCTCTTTGCGCTGCGCCAGGCGTTGCAGAGTTGGGAGCATTACCAGGGTCAGATTGCCGAGTGCGACCGCCAGATCGCCCAGCTCCTGCCTGGGCCCGACGACCCGAACGACGCCGGCGGTACGCCCGCGATCCTCACGCCGCGCAAGCGCCCCGGCGTGAACGCGCCCGACATCCCGCAGCTGCGCAGCTTCCTCGCGCAGATGTGCGAGGGCCGCGACCTGACGGTGTTGCCGGCCCACACCGAATACAGCGTGCTGCAACTGGTCTCCGAGGTGGGCACGGAGTTGGATCGATGGCCGACCGAGAAGCACTTCACCTCCTGGCTCGGGCTAGCCCCGGGCAGCCGTCAGAGCGGCAAGCGCCGCGGCAACGTCAAGCGCCAGCGCAACCGCGCCGGGCGCCTGTTCTGCGTGATGGCCCGCAGTCTGGCGCGCAGCAAGAATATTGCACTGGGCGGCTTTTACCGTCGCATGGCGGCGCGTCGGGGCGGGCTGGTTGCCAACATCGCCCTGGCACGTAAACTGGCCCTGTTGTTCTGGCGCGTAATGGTCAAGGGTCTCGACTACGTCGAGGAAGGACTGGCGCGCTATGAGGCCAAGGTGCTCGAAACCAAGCAGCGCGCCCTGCGGCGTCTGGCCAAAGAGCTTGGTCAACAGCTCGTGCCCGTGGCGCAGGGGGCTTGAAGTGCCACGGTTCATGGAAAGCGCGCCCTGCGCGCGACCAGTCCGTTCCAGATGCGCCCGCGCCGCGCGGGGCGCGGTGTTGCCCTTTTTCCGGAGCAATCCCATGAGCCCCAGTACCTGCGACCTGTGTGACCTGCATCCCGATGCCGTGCGCGTGGCTGACCCTGTGTTCCGCGACTTCGGCGGGCGCCACGACTTCGGCGGGTGCATCGTCACGATCAAGTGCCACGAGGACAACTCCCTGGTGCGCGACCTGGTGGCCGAACCCGGCCATGGATGCGTGCTGGTGATCGACGGCGGCGGCTCGCTGCGCCGGTCGCTGCTCGGCGACCAGCTCGCCGCGAAGGCGGTCGCCAATGGCTGGGAAGGCATCGTGGTGTTCGGTGCGGTGCGCGACGTGGAGGCGATCGCGCACATGAACCTGGGCGTGAAGGCGCTCGGCGCCATTCCGCTGAAGACTGACAAGCGCGGCATCGGCGAGCGCGACACTCCCGTGCGCTTCGCCGGCGTGGATTTCGTGCCCGGCGAATACCTGTATGCCGATGCCAACGGCATCATCGTTGCCACGACCGCGCTCGCGGGCGCCTGAGGAACCTTGCGCATGAGCACCACGGTTCTCGGCGAGATCGGCGCACGCCGCTTCCTGCGCGACTACTGGCAGCGCAAGCCGCTGCTGATTCGCCAGGCCCTGCCCGGATTCCGGTCGCCGCTCACGCCCGACGAGCTGGCGGGTCTCACGCTCGAGGAAGAGGTGGAATCGCGCCTCGTGCTCGAGCGCGGGAGGAAGGGGCCCTGGGAGTTGCGCAACGGGCCGTTCACCGCGGAGGAATTCGCGAAGCTGCCGAAGACGCGCTGGTCGCTCCTGGTTCAGGCGGTGGACCAGTGGGTGCCCGAGGTGCACGCGCTGCGCGCGCACTTCGATTTCCTGCCGGCGTGGCGCTTCGACGACCTGATGATCAGCTACGCGCCGGACCAGGGCGGCGTGGGCCCGCATTTCGACCACTACGATGTGTTCCTGCTGCAGGCCATGGGACGGCGGCGCTGGCGCATAGGGCCGCCGTGCACCGATGCCACGCCGGTGCGCGGCGACACCAGCCTGCGCATCCTCGAGCACTTCGAGACGCTGGAGGAGTTCGTGCTCGAGCCCGGCGACATGCTCTACATCCCGCCCGGCGTGTCGCACTGGGGAATCGCGGAAGGCGAGTGCATGACGTATTCGGTCGGCTTTCGCGCGCCGAGCCATGCGGAAATACTCGTCGACATCGCCAACGGCGCGGCGCAACGCCTCGACGAGGGGCTGCGCTACATGGATCCGCCGCTCGCCCGCGGTGTGCAGGATGGCGAGATTCCGCCGGCCGCGCTGCGGCGCGTGCAGCGGGTGCTGCAGGAGCTGGCCGCCGACACGGAGCTGGTGCGCGAGTGGTTCGGCCGCTACATGACGCAGCGCAAGTACGCCGACCTGGACATCACGCCCGAGTCGCTTCCCGGGGACCTGCGGGTCTGGCTGCGCGCTGGCGGCGTGCTCGCGCGTCATCCCGCCTCGCGCTTCGCGTGGAGCGGTGCGACATCTGCGCTCATGCTGTTCGTCGACGGCGAAGCGCTGCCCTGTGACGATGTGCAGATCGCGCGGCTGTTGTGCTCGCGAGCGCCGCTGGATGCACGCGCGCTGAAGTCCGCGCTGGCGCGCAAGTCCGGGCGTGCGCTGATCGGGGAACTCGTCGCGCGTGGCGCGCTCTACCTCGGGGACTGAGCCCGCACGTCTTCGACCGTCGCGACGCCGCCGCCCGGGCGGCGCGTGTCGCTCGCCCCGTACATCGTCCCGTCGCGGTACATCAGCGACTGCGCGTTGCCGAACAGCGCGCCGGACGCCCCCAGCGTGTGCCCCATCGATTCCAGCAGCGCGGCGGTATCCGGGCTGACGCCTGGTTCCAGGTACAGCTCGTCGGGCAGCCACTGGTGGTGAACGCGCGATTGCGCGCTGGCGTCGGCGATGTTCATGTCGAACACCAGCGTGTTGAGGATGATCTGCAGCACGACGGTGATGATGCGCGGGCCGCCCGGCGCGCCGGTGGCCAGGAAGGGCTTGCCGTCTTTCAGCACGATTGTCGGCGTCATCGACGACAGCGGCCGCTTGCGCGAGCCCACTGCGTTCGCCTCGTCGCCGATCAGCCCGAAGACGTTGGGCACGCCCGGCTTCACCGAGAAATCGTCCATCTCGTTGTTGAGGAAGAATCCGGCGCCGGGTACGGCGATGCCGCTGCCGAAAGAGAAATTCAGCGTGTAGGTGTTCGAGACCACGTTGCCCTCGGCGTCGATGACCGAGTAGTGCGTGGTCTGCGTGCTCTCGCGCGGGAATGTCGCCGCGGGCAGGATCTGCGCGGAAGGCGTGGCGTGTTGCCGGTCGATGGCGTCGTGGATCTGCCTGGCGTAGGCGCGCGAGGTCAGCCCGGCGACGGGGATGCGGTGAAAGTCCGGATCGCCGAGGTGCTTGCTGCGGTCGGCGTAGGCGTGCTTCATCGTCTCCGCAAGCACGTGGATGTAGGCCGCGCTGTTCAGCTGCAATTCGCGCAGCGGAAAATGCTCCAGTACGTTGAGCATCTGCACGAGGTGCACCCCGCCGGAGGAGGGCGGCGGCATCGAGACGATCTCGTAGCCCTTGAAGGTGCCGCGCACCGGTTCGCGCTCCACGGCCTTGTACTGCGCGAGGTCGCGCCGCGTGATCAGGCCGCCGCCGCGCTCCATCTCGGCCACCAGTCGGTCGGCCACCGGTCCTTCATAGAAGCCCGTCGCGCCACGCGCGGCGATCTGTCGCAGCGTCCACGCGAGGTCGGGCTGGCGCAGGATCTCCCCGGGCTGGTACGCGGAGCCGTCGGGCTTGAACAGGTAGGACTTCGCGGCCTCGTTCGCCAGCAGCCGTTGGCCCCAGGGGCTCGAGAGCGTGCTCGACAGCGTGTAGCTGACCGGGAAGCCGCTTTGCGCGAGCTCGATTGCCGGCGCCATCACGGTGGCGCGATCGAGACGTCCGTAACGTTCCAGGGCGTGCAGCAGCCCCGCGACGGAGCCGGGCACGCCGGAGGCGAGGTGCGTCAGCTGCGAGCGCCGCGGCACCACCTCGCCTTTCTCGTCGAGGAACATGTCACGGCGTGCGGCGCGCGGCGCCACTTCACGGTAGTCGATCGCAACCGTCCTGCCTGCCTTGTTCAGGTGCACCAGCATGAAGCCGCCGCCGCCGATGTTGCCGGCCTGCGGGTAGGTCACCGCCAGCGCGAAGCCCGTGGCCACCGCGGCGTCGACCGCGTTGCCGCCGGCGGCGAGGATGCGCGCGCCCACCGCGCTGGCAAGCACATCGCTGCTGACCACCATGCCTTCGCGCGAGGGCTCCGGGTGGAAGCGTGCGTCGTAGCCGATGATCGGGGCGCGGGGCTGCTGTTTCGCTTCGGCGTGCAAGCCGGACGCTGCCAGCGATACGAACAGGCTGAGTACTAGCGAGACGATGACGCGCATGCGGGTGTCCGGGAGGCTGACTGCAGACGGCAGGCATTCTAACCCGCAACATCTGGTCTGCACCCGCAGCGCTCGAACTTTCAATCAACGGTCCAGGGGGCGATCCGGCGCGCCGAGGCGCAGGCCCGTGCCGCGCGCGGCCGCCGCCCGCACATCCATGTGCGGCCGGCTACGCGTGTTGCCGAAATCGCTCCCGGCGATTTCGGCATCCACATGTCCGCTCGCGGCACGGGCCCGCCCCTCGGCACGTCTACCGGCGGTGGTTATCGGTACGTGTGCAGATACGCCCGAAATCAGATTTGGCTCACTGGCGTGGCTGACACGCCGTGCACGCGTTCGCGCCGGCGCCCTGCCGACTGCCTGGTTTTGCGCCGGAGGGCATTCGTGCGCCTTGCGCGGGTGGCTCTCTGACGAAAGGCCGGGGCGGGCAGCGCAGCCAGCGACGCTACACGCCGGCTGGTTTGATTCGCAGCGAGGGTCCAGTCTGACCCGCAAAATGTCCGGCTGAAGCCGGACCTACGAATCACACGTTCGGCTGAAGCCGGACCTGTATTTGGACGGAAGCCCGGTCTGGGATCAGCCCTGCTGCAGCGCCGCGATGCGCTCCTCGAGCGGCGGGTGGGTACGCAGCAGCGCGGCGAAGCCCTGCTTGAGATCGCCGCTGATGCCGAAGGCGGTGAGGCTGTCGGGCATCTGCTTGGGCACATCCTGCTCTGCCTTGAGGCGCTGCAGGGCGGCGATCATCGCGTTGCGGCCGCCGAACTGCGCACCCGCGGCGTCGGCGCGGAACTCGCGGCGGCGGCTGAACCACATCACGATCATCGAGGCGAGCAGCCCCAGGACGATCTCCGCCACGATGGTGGTGATGAAGAAACCGATGCCATGGCCGCGCTCGGTCTTGAACACCACGCGATCGACCGTGTGGCCAATGACGCGCGCGAAGAACATCACGAAGGTGTTCACCACGCCCTGGATCAGCGCCAGCGTCACCATGTCGCCGTTGGCGACGTGCCCGATCTCGTGCGCCAGCACAGCGCGCGCCTCCTCGGGGCGAAAGCGCTGCAGCAGCCCCTCGCTGACCGCTACCAGCGCGGCGTTGCGGTTCCAGCCGGTCGCGAAGGCGTTCGATGCGGGGGACGGGAATATGCCGATCTCGGGCGTCCTGATGCCGGCGTCGCGCGCCAGTTCGGTGACGGTCTGCACCAGCCACTGCTCCTCGCGCGTGCGCGGCTGCTCGATCACCCGCGTGCCGGTGCCGCGCTTGGCCAGCCATTTCGACAGGAACAGCGAGATGATCGAGCCGCTCATGCCGAATACCGCACAGAAGACCAGCAGCGCGTTCAGGTTCAGGTCGACCCCGTTGGCGGCCATGATCGAATTGAAGCCGAGCAGGTTCAGCGTGATGCTCGCAAGCATCAGGATCGCCATGTTGGTCAGCAGGAAAAGGCCTATGCGCATCATGGAATTGGCTCCGGTGCCGGGTTGGATCAACGGGGACTTAGATGGGGTTCGACGCGTGAAGTTTCAAGAGTCTGCGCCGCGACCCGCGTCGGGCGTGATGTCCGCGTCCGGCGTCGCGTCGCCGGCCGGCAGCCCGTCCGTAAGCGGCGGAGCGTCCGGCATGGGGTTCAGCACCTCGACCTCCGGGTAGCCCTTGTCGTCGGCCTCGCAGGCGATGATCTCCCCGCGCAGGGAAAAATCCTTCACGTTGACCTCGAACAGCTCGTTCACCGCGACATCGCGGTGCTCGGTGCGGAACAGCGCCGGGCGGTGGCTGCCGTCGAGCCAGTCGTGGTGACGGCCCAGGTAGTGCTGATTCTGGTTGCGGATCACGAACAGCTGTTTCAACGGTTTCCTCCGGTGGCGATGTAGGGTTGCAGCAGGCACAGCGTGACGCGCTTGAGGTCGGCCAGCGTGCGGCGCGCGCGGATGCCGCCCTGGTTCACCACGACGAGCAGCAGCGCGTGCGTGAGTTCCAGGTACGCGCGCGCGAGGCGACCGAGCTCGTTCGTCGTGCCGCCGAGGCCATAGCGGGCGAAGGCGGTCGTCATGCGCTCGATCACCAGCGCGTCGTGGCGCTGGTCGAGCGCGCGCAGCTCCGGCACCGAGAACATTGCCTGCACCAGGTGCAGTATGCCGTGCTGGGCCCGGTAGACGGCAAGCTGGCGCTCGATCAGCCGGTCGACGAACTGCTCCGGCTCCAGGTCCGAGAACTGCCAGCCGTCGAGCTCCGTCAGCGAGCGTTCCACCTCGCGCAGCCACTGCTCGGCCATGGCGTACATGATTGCGTGCTTGTTCGGAAAGTAGTGGTACAGCGTCCCCACCGATATGCCCATCTCGCGCGCGATGAGGATGGTGGTCAGCGCGTCGGCGCCGACCTCGTCGAGCAGCCGGGCGGTGACGTCGAGGATCTGCTGCGCGCGCGCGAGCGAGCGCTGCTGCAGCGGTTCACGGCGCGGGCTGAGCTGCTGCTGGCGGCCGTGGCCGCTCGCCGTGTCGGGGTTCATCGGGGGTGCCGGGTTCTTGCCGGATGGTGCGCCCCGCAGGCGCCGCGCATTGCGTCCGCCGTGCCCGCTACGTGCCACCGCCGCAACGGTCTCACAGCCGGTCACGCAGCGCGTAGTAGAGCAGCCCCAGCACCATGCCCGGATAGCGCAGCAGCGTGCCCCCGGGGAAGCGTGGCGTGGGAATGCGCGCCATCGCGTCGAAGCCCGCGCTCCCGCCCGCGATCGCGGCGGCCAGCAGCTTGCCGGCCAGCGTCGCGGTGGGAATGCCATGGCCGGAATAACCCAGCGCGTAATGGATGTTGCGCCCCAGCTTGCCGAAGGCGGGCATGCGCCGCAGCGTGATCGCCAGCGTGCCGCCCCAGCCGTAGTCGATGCGCGCGCCGGCCAGCGCGGGGTAGATCCCGAGCATGTGCGGGCGCACGAAGGAGCGGATGTCGGCGGGGAACCGTGCGCTGTAGTTCTCGCCGCCGCCGAAAAGCAGGCGCCGGTCGGCGGAGAGCTTCCAGTAGTTGATCACGAAGCGCGAGTCCTGCATCGCGAGGTCGCGCGGGTTGATCGCGCGCACTGTCGCCTCGTCCAGTGGCTCGGTGGCGATCATGAAGTTGTTGATCGGCATGATGCGCCCGGCGATGCGCGGCTCCAGCTTTCCCAGGTAGCCGTTGCAGGCCAGCACCAGGTGATCGGCTAGCACCGAACCCTGCGCGGTGTGCACGCGGATGCGCGCTCCTTCCTCGTAGCCGGAGACGCGCGACTGCTCGTGCATGCGCGCGCCGGCGGCCCGCGCGGCCTCGGCCAGACCCAGGCAATAGTTCAGCGGGTGCAGGTGCAGCGCTCCCTCGTCCAGCAGTCCGCCGCTGAACGCCGTGCTGCCCGCGAGCGCGTGCATCTCGTCGGCGGGTACGTGACGGCACCGAGTGTAGCCGTAGCGCTGCTGCAGATGCGCCGCTTCCTGGCGCAGGTAGTCGTCGTCGCGCCGCTTCCAGCCCGCATACAGGACGCCCGGCTTCAGGTCGCAGTCGATGTGGTGGCGCTCGACCAGTTCGCGCACCAGTGCCACCGCCTCGAGCCCCAGCTCCCAGAGCAGGTGCGCGTGGCCGTCGCCCAGGCGCTGTTCGAGCTCGCGCTGCGGGCGGCGCTGGCCGGTGCTCGCCTGTCCGCCATTGCGTCCGGAGGCACCCCAGCCGATGCGCTCGGCCTCGAGCAGCACGACGTCCGCGCCGCGCCCGGCCAGGTGCAGCGCGGTCGACAGCCCGGTGTATCCGCCCCCGATCACGCAGACTCCGGCGCGCGTTTCGCCGTGCAACGGGGCGAGTGCCGGCGCCTCGTTGGCGGAGGCGGCGTAATAAGAGGCCACGTGGCCGGCGACACCCATCCGGAGCTTCTCCCGCGGGGCCGGCTTGCTTTTGCCGGAACCCCTCCTTAAACTGAACAATAATTCGATTTCATGCGAATGATAATTCGATTACCGCGTTGCCACAATCCCCGTCACCCGCGAAAGTGAAACCCATGGATACCATCCATAAATGGCTGATAGACAACCGCATCACCGAGGTCGAGGTGCTGGTGCCGGACATGACCGGCAATGCGCGCGGCAAGTTCGTGCCGGCCGACAAGTTCATGAAGCAGGAAAGCCCGCGCCTGCCGGAGGGCATTCTCGCGCAGGCGGTCAACGGTGATTACCCCGACGACTACTGGGAACTGATCGATCCGCGCGACCGCGACATGAACCTGCGGGCCGATCCCACGACCATGCGCGTCGTGCCGTGGGCCAACGACGCGACCGCGCAGATCATCCACGACTGCTACGACATGGAGGGCAATCCCCATCCGCTGGCGACGCGCAACGTGCTGCGGCGCGTGCTCGCGCTGTACGAGCGCGACGGGCTGAAGCCCGTGGTCGCGCCCGAGGTCGAGTTCTACCTGGTCAAGAAGAACGCCGACCCCGATTACGAGCTGGAGCCGCCGCTGGGTCGCTCGGGCCGGCCGGAATCCGCGCGCCAGTCCTACAGCATCGATGCGGTGAACGAGTTCGATCCGATCATCGAGGACATGTACGACTTCTGCGAGGCGCAGAAGCTCGACGTGGACACGCTCATCCACGAGGCCGGTGCGGCGCAGCTCGAGGTGAATTTCCTGCACGGCGACGCGCTGGCGCTGGCCGACCAGGTGTTCACCTTCAAGCGCACCATGCGCGAGACGGCGCTGCGCCACAACGTGTTCGCCACCTTCATGTCGCGCCCGATGGCCAAGGAGCCGGGCAGTTCGATGCACATCCACCAGAGCATCGTGCGCCTGGACGACGACGTGAATATCTTCAGCCGCGCCGACGGCAGCGACACCGACGCCTTCATGCATTACATCGGCGGGCTGCAGAAATACGTGCCGTTGCTGATCGCGCTGTTCGCGCCGAACGTCAATGCGTACCGGCGTTTCACGCGCGAGATATCCGCGCCGATCAGCCTGCAGTGGGGTTACGACAACCGCACCACGGGCTTTCGCGTGCCGGTGAGCGATGCGCGCGCGCGCCGCGTGGAGAACCGCTTCGCCGGGGCCGACGCCAACCCCTACCTCGCGATCGCCGCCAGCCTCGTGGCCGGGTATCTCGGCATGCAGCAGAAGCTGGTGCCGACCGCGCCGTGCCCGGGGAACGCCTACGAGGAGGAGATCACCGTGGCGCGCAGCCTGGAGGAGGCGCTGCGCTACATCGACGAGGAC
>JAGPES010000314.1 GCA_018057015.1 Pseudomonadales bacterium
CGCGGTGGCGGCCAGCATCAGCGCCATCGCCGCCATGCTGGCCGAACGGATAGCCTCGTCGCGCGCGAATGCCGGCTTGCCCTCGTAGGCCGCCTGCCCGGCGGCCGCGAAGCCGGCGGCGCCGGCCTCATCCAGCAGACCCGCCTCGCGGGCGCGCCCGACGATCAGCGGCAGGCTCTCGGCGCCGCGCAGGTCCCCGAGCACCACGAAGGTGGCCGCGGCCTCGCGCACTTTCTGCTGGCCCTTGGCCACCTGCTGCAGCGCGGCCCGCGCTTCCGGGTCGCGCACCACCAGGAAGCGCGCATGCTGGATGTTGAAGGCGGAGGGGGCTTGCATCGCTGCCGCGATCAGCGCCTGCACCTCGCCCGCCGTCATCACGTCGGCGGTATCGAACTTGTTGGCGGATACACGCGCCGCCAGCGCATCCTGCACATTCATCCTGTCACTCCTTGCTCGATGGTCACGGCGCGCGACGCGCGCCGCTGAAAACCCGCCTGCCGCTCAGCCCGCCGGCTGCGCCAGCGTGCCGTTGCGGTAATCCGCGATGGCCTGGCGGATCTCCTCCTCGGTGTTCATCACGAAGGGACCGTGATGGGCGATCGGCTCGCCCAGCGGCGTGCCCGCCAGCACCAGCAACCGCGCCCCGGCCGGACCCGCGCTCAAGGCCAGTTCCGCGCCGGCGCCGTAGATCGCCGTCTGGCCTGCCCGCACCGGCACTGCATCCTGCAGGCTGCCGTCGACCACGTAGACCAGCACGGCGTCCTGCGCAGGCGTGGGCAGGCGCGCTTCGGCCTCTCCCGGCAGCGTCAGTTCCAGTACCCGGGCGCCGGTCGCGAGCCGATCGAGCGGGCTGGCGACATCTTCGCCTTGCAGCTGCCAGCTCCCGCCGAACACCTTGGCGCGCACGCCGCCGGGCAATTCCCGCACCGGCAGCGCGGCGGCATCGGCCTGGGCGTACTCGGGCGTCTTCATCTTCTGCGCGGCCGGAAGGTTCACCCACAGCTGGAAGCCGTGCAGACGGCCCTCCTGCGCCAGCGGCATCTCGGAATGAATCACGCCGCGGCCGGTGGACATCCACTGGGCCCCGCCGTCGCGCAGCGCCTCGCGGTGCCCGAGGTGGTCGCGGTGCTCGAAGCCGCCCTCGAACATCAGCGTGAATGTCTCGATGCCGCGGTGCGGGTGGGGCGGGAAGCCACCCACGTAATCCGCCGCCTCGTCGGCGCGGATCTCGTCGATCATCAGGAAAGGATCGAGGTCGTGGCGATGCAGCCCCAGGGTGCGGCGGATCTTCACGCCGTCGCCGTCCGAGGTGGGACGGCTGTCGAGGATGTTGTCGATGCGGCGGGTGTTCATGGTGCTCACTCCTGGCTGTCTGAAGGCTTGACACCAGAATACATCCATTGGATAAATTGAAAATCACGTTCCATCGCTTGAAACGATCGATAATATCGATGAATAGCGCAACGCTCGACCAGTGGCACCTGCTGGCGGCCGTCGTCGATCACGGTGGTTTCGCGCAGGCGGCGGAACACCTCCACAAGAGCCAGTCGACGGTGAGCCACGGCGTGAAACAGCTGCAGGCGACGCTCGGCCTGCCGTTGCTGGTCCTGCAGGGACGCAGGGCGGTGCTGACGCCGGCCGGCGAGACCCTGCTGCGTCGCGCACGCTACCTGCTGCAGGAAGCGCAGGCGCTGCAGCAGCTCGCCGACACGCTGGCGCGGGGCTGGGCGCCGCAGGTGAGGCTCTCGGTGGACGCGATCTTTCCGCAGGATGCGCTGTTCGAGGCCCTCGCCGCCTTCGGCGAGGAAAGCCCGGACACGCGCGTGGAAGTGCAGGAGTCGGTGCTGTCGGGCGGCACCGAGGCGCTGCTGCAGAAACAGGCCGACCTGGTGATCACCGGCCGCGTGCCGCCGGGCTTTCTCGGCGACCCGCTGCTGCGGCTCGGCTTCATCGCCGTGGCACATCCCGCGCATCCCCTGCACCAGCTCGGACGAGCGCTGCAGGTGGAGGACCTGCGCCCGCACCAGCAGGTCGTGGTGCGCGATTCCGGCGTGCGCCTGCGCGCCGACTCCGGCTGGCTGGGCGCCGAGCGGCGGCTGACCGTCTCCCACCCGAACACCTCGGTCCAGGCGCTGTGCCGCGGCCTGGGCTTCGCCTGGGTTCCGCGCGAGAAGATTCGCGGCGAGCTGGCCAGCGGCCAGCTGAAGCCGCTGCCGCTGGTGGAAGGCGCCACGCGCTGGGCGGATCTCTACCTCGTGCTGGCGGAACGGGAAGCGGCAGGGCCCGCGGTCGAACGCCTGGCCGGGCTGCTGCGCCAGGCGGCCGCCCGCTGCCGCGCGCGTGCCGACGCGGACACCGGCTGAAACGCCGAACTTCCCTACCGGCGCGCCGCAGGCTATGGTGCGCGGCTGCGAGCAACCTGGG
Source organism: Pseudomonadales bacterium (assembly GCA_018057015.1). Lineage (GTDB taxonomy): Bacteria > Pseudomonadota > Gammaproteobacteria > Pseudomonadales > UBA5518 > UBA5518. The sequence goes on from JAGPES010000314.1 coordinate 2,425, forward strand.
TGCAAACGGATCATGACGGACGCGGTTCTTCTCATCGGGGGTTTCATCGTGCTGGTGCTGGGCGCCGAGCTGCTCGTGCGCGGCGCCTCGCGCCTGGCCGCGGCCGCGGGCATGCCCCCGTTGATCATCGGCCTGACCGTCGTCGCCTTCGGCACCAGCGCTCCAGAAATGGCGGTCAGCGTCGGCTCGGCGCTCGGCGGCTCGCCCGATATCGCGCTCGGCAACGTGGTGGGCAGCAACATCTTCAACGTGCTGTTCATCCTCGGGCTGTCGGCACTCGTGGCGCCGCTCGTGGTATCGAGGCAACTGGTGCGCTTCGACGTGCCCGTGATGCTCTCGGCCTCGCTGCTGGTGTGGCTGATGGCGCTGGACCAGTCGATCAGCCGTTTCGAGGGGCTGGTGCTGGCGCTGATGATCGCGATGTACGTCGACATGCAGATCCGCATGGGGCGCCGCGGCAACGGCGGCGATGCGCCGTCGGTGCCGGCGGCGCGCGGCGCCAGCGCGATCGCGCTGAACACGGCACTGATCGCGACAGGCCTCGTGCTCCTGGTCGCGGGCTCACGCTGGCTGCTGCACGGCGCGACCGGCGTCGCGCGCGGCTTCGGCGTGTCGGAACTGCTGATCGGGCTCACGATCGTCGCCGCCGGCACCTCGCTGCCGGAGCTCGCGACGTCGGTGCTGGCGGCGCTGCGCGGCGAGCGCGACATAGCGGTTGGCAACGTGGTCGGCAGCTCGATCTTCAACCTGCTCGCGGTACTGGGCTTCAGCGCCGCGCTGTCTCCTGCCGGCATCCATGTGGCCGATGCGGCGCTGGTTTTCGACATCCCGGTGATGACCGCGGTGGCGCTCGCCTGCCTGCCGGTGTTCTTCCGCCGCCACCTGATCGCGCGCTGGGAGGGCGGGGTGTTCGTGCTTTACTACCTCGCCTACACGCTCTACCTGGTGCTCGCGGCGACCGCACACGAGGGGCTTCACGACTACCGCGATGCGATGCTGGGCTTCGTGCTGCCGCTCACCCTGCTCACTTTCGTGACCATCCTGTGGCGCGCGTGGGTGGGTCGGCGGGCGATGTAGGCATTCATGCCCACTGGTGCCTGCCCGAATGCCGCTGTCGCCAAGAATGGCGACCCACAGGTGCCTTGCCGGGCTGAAGCCCGACCCGCGGGAGTCGTTCAGCTGCGGAACTGGCGGAAATCGGGCGCGCGCTTGTCGATGAAGGCCTGGATCGCCTCGCGATTTTCCGGCGTGCCGACCGTGCGGATCATGCCTTCGTCCTCGGCCGCGAGCGCCGCGTGCAGGCCGGCGCGGTGCACGGCCTTCAGCGTGCGCTTGGTTTCCTGCAGCGCGCTCACCGGCCACTGCGCGATCTCGCGCGCCCTGGCGAGCGCGTGCGCGAACACCTCGGCGTCGGGCAGCACGGCGGTGGCGATGCCGCTCTCCAGCGCGCGGGCGGCCGTGATCCACTCCGCGGTGAAGAAGAGCTCCGCCGCGCGGCGCGCGCCGATGTTCGCCTGCAGCTGGTAGCTGGAGCCGAACTCCGGCACCAGCCCCAGGCTCACGAAGGGCAGGCGCATGCGCAGGCTCTCGCCCACGTACAGCACGTCGCAGTGCAGCAGCAGCGTCGCACCGCCGCCGAGCGCGATGCCGCTGGCGGCGCCGATCAGCGGCTTGTCGAAGTCGCAAACGATCCGCGCGCAGCGCGCAAAGGGATGGTCGGCTCCGGCATCGGCGAACTCGTAGAGGTCGGTGCCCGAGGAGAAATTCCCGCCCGCGCCGCCCAGCAGCACCACCGCGACGCGCTTGTCCTGCTGCGCCTCGGCGATGGCATCCGCGAACGCCGCCCACTGCTCGATGTTGAACGCGTTCTTGCGTTCGGGGCGGTTCAGCGTGAGCTTCAGCACGCCGTCGTCGAGTTCCTTCAACACCGTGTTGCTCATGTCGTTTCCGGACTGGTTGTCGGTGAGGCGCTTCAGCCCAGGAAGCGCACGTTGTCGGCGAGCGCGGCTCGGCCGAGCCGGCAGTCGTTCGCCGGATTCGCGGCGTCCTCGTAGCCGAAGGAGATGCCGAACAGCAGCCGGTGCGAGGGGTCCACGCCGCACTCCTCGCGCACCGCGTCGCAGAGAAAGCTGAGCGCGGTCTGCGGGCAGCTCGCGAGCCCGTGCGCACTCAGGGCCAGCATCAGCGTCTGCG
>JAGPES010000013.1 GCA_018057015.1 Pseudomonadales bacterium
CGCCGGGAAACAGCGCGCGCAGGCGCTGGAGCGCCGCGAAGCGGTCGGCCTCGACCTCTGCCGCCGTCGCGCCGAGCAGCCGCGCCGCCTCGCCGGGATGCGGCGTCACGATGCACGGCGCGCGCGACAGCCCGGCGGGCACTTCGCCATCGGCGATCGCGTTCAGCGCATCGGCATCGAGCACCGCGGGCTTGCCGCTCGCGAGCGCGCGCACCAGCAGCTGCTGCGCCCACGGTCCGCGCCCCAGCCCCGGCCCGATCACCAGCACGCCGGCACGCGCGAGCAGCGGCTCGAGCTCGTGCCCGTATTCCACCCCGTGCGCCATGATCTCCGGGCGGCGCGCCACAATCGCCGCCACGTTGCCCGGCCAGGTCGCGAGCGACACCAGCCCCGCGCCGCAACGCGCCGCCGACTCGGCCGCCATCGCGGCGGCGCCCGCCATGCCGCGCCCGCCGCCGACCACCAGCACGTGCCCGAAATGCCCCTTGTGCGCGGTACGCGCGCGCGGCGGCAGCGCCGCGAGCAAGATGCCCAGCGACAGCAGTTCGGCCGCGGCCGGCACCGCTTCATGAACTTCCGCTGGCACGCCGAGCGCGTCGAAATGCAGCTCGCCGCAATGATCGCGTCCCGCCGCGGTGTACAGCCCGCGCTTGCGACCGATGAAGGTGACGGTGTGCGCCGCATGCACCGCGACGCCCCGCACGCAACCGGTGTCGCTGCACAGCCCCGAGGGGATGTCGACCGCCACGATGGGCAGCCCGCTGGCGTTCATCGCCGCGATGGCCTGCGCGTGCGCCTCGCGCACCGGCCCGCCGAGCCCGGTGCCGAGCAGCGCGTCGACGATCACGCCCGCATCGAAACGAATCTGCGGCGTGAACGGCCGCACCTCGATGCCTGCCGCGAGCGCGGCTTCCAGCGCGAGGCGCGCATCGCCGGCGATGCGCGCCTGCTCGCCGAGCAGCGACACCGTCACCGGCAGGCCGCGATCGGCCGCGAGCCGCGCCACGATGAAGCCGTCGCCGCCGTTGTTGCCGGCGCCGCAGACGACGTGGATCGGCAGCACGCCGGGGTAGCGCGCGCAAGCCAGCTCGAACACCGCGCGCCCGGCGCGGCTCATCAGCACGATGCCGGGAATGCCCGCGCCGTCGATCGCGGCACGGTCAAGCGCGCGCACCTCGGCGGCGGTGTACAGCGCGGGTTGCGGCTCGGCATCGTGCATCGCTGCGGCTCTCCGTGGGACCGGTTTTCATTGTACGCGATGGCTCCGCTATGCTTGCCGCGGGCCGGGGATATTGCCGCGACCCGATCGCCCCACGCTGCAGGCCGCTGCCGATGACCACGACCGACCCAGCCCGAGACGACGCCGCGAGCGCCATGGCGGCGCTAGCCACCGATATCCGCGCCTGGGCGCGCGAACTGGGCTTCCCGTCGCTCGGCATCTGCGGCACCGACCTCGCCCCCCACGACGAGCGCCTGCGCCAGTGGGTGGCGCAAGGCCTGCACGGCGAACTCGACTACATGGCGCGCCACGGCGCGAAACGCTGGCGCCCCGAGGAGCTGCTGCCGGGCACGCTGCGCGTGATCGCGGTGCGCATGGACTACCACCGCCCCGACGGCGCCGCGCCGCTCGCGATCCTGGACGACCCGCAGCGTGCCTATGTCTCGCGCTACGCGCTGGGACGCGACTACCACAAGCTGATGCGCGCGCGGCTGGCGCGGCTCGCGGACCGCATCCTCGCCGCGCGCCCGGGCAGCGCGCAGCGCGTGTTCGTCGACAGCGCCCCGGTGCTGGAGCGCGGCGTCGCCGAGAAGGCCGGCCTCGGCTGGATCGGGAAGAACACCATGCTGATCGATCCGCGCGCGGGCTCGTGGTTCTTCCTCGGGGAGATCTTCACCGACATCCCGCTGCCGGTGGACGCCGGGTTCTCCGGCATGCACTGCGGCAGCTGCACGGCCTGCCTGGAGGTCTGTCCCACCAGCGCCTTCGTCTCTCCCTTCGTGCTCGACGCGCGGCGCTGCATTTCCTATCTCACCATCGAGCTGCAGGGCGCAATCCCCGAGGATCTTCGTCCCCTGGTCGGCAACCGCGTCTTCGGCTGCGACGACTGCCAGCTGGTGTGCCCGTGGAACAAGTTCGCGCGCCCGAGCTGCGAGGCGGATTTCGCGCCGCGCCACGGCCTCGATGCCGCGACCCTCGTTGAACTGTTCGCGTGGAGCGCGGAGCAATTCGCCGAGCGCGCCGCCGGCACGCCGCTGTACCGCCTCGGCCACGAACGGTGGCTGCGCAACCTCGCCGTCGCGCTCGGCAACGGCCCGGCGACGGATGCGGCACGCACGTCCCTGCTCGCACGAGCGGAACATCCGTCGGAACTGGTGCGCGAGCACGTGGCGTGGGCGTTGGATCAACTCGCACGTCGCAGTTGAGAGACAGCGCCCCTACGCCGCGCTCCGTCGCCCGGTCGCGACGCGGCCAATCATGATGCCGGACACGCCGTGAATACGTCCCTGTAGGCTCGACTGCGGCATCCCTGCCGCAGACGGTCCTGCATCATGATTGGCCCCCTCGCGACCTGAGTGTGTGGCACCACGACCGCCGGCCAGCGAGGCCGGCGACGCACCACTCGATCACGTCATGCAGTCATGAGGAGTCTTGCATCATGCATGGCCCGCCTCGCGACCGCTTTGTTGGTGGTACCACAAACATTGCCGAGCGGCCTTGTTGCCCGGTCGCCACATGAGGGGCCGTGCGCCGCATGGATGCGGCGCCAGAGCCTACAGGGACGTACTTGCCGCGGGCCCCGTTGGGGCGGCCGGGCAACAAGGCCCGCGACAAATCATGCGGTCACGGTGTCATACGGAAAAAATGTTCGCGGTAGTGCCGCAACTCCGCGATCGAGTCGCGGATGTCGTCGAGCGCGAGGTGGTTGCCCTGTTTGGTGACGGTGGCGAGCACGTCGGGGCGCCAGCGGCGGGCGAGCTCCTTCACGGTGCTGACGTCGAGGTTGCGGTAGTGGAAGAAGGCCTCGAGGCGCGGCATGCGGCGCGCCATGAAGCGCCGGTCCTGGCAGATGCTGTTGCCGCACATCGGCGACTTGCCGGGGGGCACGTGACGGCGCAGGAACTCGAGCGTCAGGTCCTGGACGACCTCCTCGTCGAGGCGGCTCTCGCGCACACGTTGCGTCAGCCCCGACTGGCCGTGCTGACGCGTATTCCACTCGTCCATCGTCGCCAGCACCGCGTCGCCCTGGTGGATGGCAAGCACGGGCCCCTCCGCGATCACGTTCAGGTGCGCGTCGGTCACGATGGTCGCGATCTCGATGACCACGTCGCGGTCCGGGTCGAGCCCCGTCATTTCCAGATCGACCCAGACCAATCCGTCCTCGAGCATCATGCTAGACTCCCGCGCCACACTATCGATGACAATGCCCCGTTCCGCCCGCATTATGCAACAAGCCTTCCTTCGCCTGCCGCCGCACCCGCGCGAGGCGGCGTTCGCCGCGCCGGGACGCTGAACCGCCCATGGCCGGACGCAAGCTGAGCCAGAACCAGGCGCGCCGCGTGGAGAAACTGCAGCGTCGGCGCACCGAGCACGCCGCCAGCGATCCCGACTCGCCCGCGCTCGACGGCGTGGTGATATCGCGCTTCGGCAAGCGGGTCGACGTGGAGGATCCGCGCACGCCCGGCGCGGCGTGCCGCTGCCACATGCGCTCCAACATCGACTCGCTGGTGGCCGGCGACCGCGTGGTGTGGCATCGCGACGACGAAGGCGGCATCGTCACCGCGCGCCATGAACGCGCGACCGTGCTGAGCCGCCCGGACATGCACGGCACGCTGCGCCCGGCCGCCGCGAACCTCGACCGCATCGTCATCGTGATCGCGCCGGAACCGCCGCCGCACGCCAACCTGCTCGATCGCTACCTCGCGGCGGCCGAGGACGTCGGGCTGCAGGCGCTGATCCTGCTGAACAAGACCGACCTGCTGCGCGACGAGGCCGCGCTCGAACCGCTGCTCGGCATCTACCGCGCGATCGGCTACCCGGTTCTGCGCGCCTCGGCGCACGCGGGCGGCCTCGACGAGCTGCAGGCCGCGCTGGCCGGGCACACGACCGCCTTTGTCGGCCAGTCGGGGGTGGGCAAGTCCTCGCTGATTTCGGCACTGCTGCCGCACGAGCAGGACATCCGCATCGGCGAGCTGTCGCACGCGGTGACCAAGGGCCGCCACACCACCACCGCCGCGCGGCTCTACCACCTGCCCGCGGGCGGCGACCTGATCGACTCGCCCGGCATCCGCGAATTCAGCCTCGCCCACCTCGATGCCGCGCGCGCCGCGCACGGCTTCGTCGAGTTCCGCCCGTACCTGGGGCGCTGCCGATTCCGCGACTGCGTGCACCGCAACGAACCCGGCTGCGCGCTGCGCGAGGCGGTCGAGGCGGGTGCGGTCAGCGCGGCGCGCTACACGAGCTACCTGCAAATCACCGGAGAACCCACATGAACGCCGATGCGCGCAGCCTGCGCGAGCGCCTCTTCATCGCACTGCAGCACCTGCTGCCGCAACACCTGCTGTCGCGCGGAGCCGCGGTGCTCGCGCACTCGCGCCTGCAGCCGCTGAAGGACTGGCTGATCCGCCGCTTCATCGCGCACTTCGCGGTCGACATGAGCGAGGCGGCCGAGCCGGACCCGGCCGTCTACCCGCACTTCAACGCCTTCTTCACGCGCGCGCTGCGCGACGGCACGCGCCCCGTCGATGCGGCACCGCAGGCGCTCACGTCTCCCGCCGACGGCGCGATGAGCCAGCTCGGCGCGATCGAGGACGGTCGCATCTTCCAGGCCAAGGGGCACTGGTTCAGCGCCGCCGAGCTGCTGGCCGACGCCGCCGAGGCGCGCCTGTTCGAGGACGGCTCCTTCGCCACGATCTACCTCTCGCCGCGCGACTACCACCGCGTGCACATGCCGCTCGCCGGGTGCCTGCGCACGCTGCGCTACGTGCCGGGGAAGCTCTTCTCGGTGAACCAGCTCACGGCCGAGTCCGTACCGGGGCTGTTCGCGCGCAACGAGCGCCTGGTCTGCCTGTTCGATACCGCGCACGGTCCGCTGGCGATGGTACTGGTCGGCGCGATGGTGGTCGCGGGCATCGAGACCGTGTGGACCGGCCCGGTGACGCCCGCCGGCCGGCACGTGTTCAACGTGGACTACGAACTCGATGCCGCCGCGCGCACGCTGCAGAAGGGCGCCGAGATGGGCCGCTTCCAGCTCGGCTCCACGGTGATCCTGCTGCTGCCGCGCGGCGTCGCGAGCTGGGACGAGGCGCTCGCCTCGGGCTCCCCTCTGCGCATGGGCCAGCGGATCGGATCGCTGACGGGCCTTACGAGCTGACGATTCCGCATCATGGCGCGTCGGTGGCCTCGCGGTGCGTCCTCCGCAACGGGGCCCGCGACAAGTACATCCCTGTAGGCTCTGGCGCCGCATCCCTGCGGCGCACGGCCCCTTATGCGGAGAACGCACCGCGAGGCCGCTCGGAGATGCTGTGGTAGCCGAATCTGACCCACTCGCGCGGATAGCTCGCTCCTGCGCAAATCCGCTCTTTCCGGAGTTTCCCGGTTTCGTTCGAAGCCGCACACGGTCCGTCGACCACCAACGGTAGGCGCGCACGCCGCTCACGCGCGAGTCGCCGAAAATGCGAGCACCTCGTCGATGTCTTTGGCACCCAGCGCGATCATGATCAGGCGGTCGACCCCCAGCGCGACACCGGCGCATTGCGGCAGGCCGCTGGCCATCGCCGCGAGCAGGCGCTCGTCGGGCGGGCTCGGCGGCAGGCCGCGTGCGGCACGCACGCGGTTGTCGGCTTGCATGCGCCGACGCAGCTCGTCGGCATCGCACAGCTCGTTGTAGCCGTTGGCGATCTCGTAGCCGTCGATGAACAGCTCGAAGCGGTCCGCCACCGGGTTGCCGGCGGCATCGCGCGTGGTGCGCGCGAGCGAGGCGCGCGAGGCCGGGAAGGCGTCGACGAACTGCAGGCAGTCGTGGCCCAGTCTGGGCTCCACCAGCGCGCTGAACAGCAGGTCGAGGAGCTCCTCGCGCGCCCAGCCGCGCGCGGCCTCGCCCGCGACGGCCACGGCGCGTTCAGCCAGCGCGGCGTCGCCGGCGGCGAAGGGATCGAGACCGGCGTGGCGCAGGAACAGCATGGCCCAGGCGTCACGGCGCGTGGCACGCGCGCCGATCACCTCGCCGGCCAGTTCCGCGACCTCGGCGACCAGCGCGGCGGTGTCGAAGCCGGGGCGGTACCACTCCAGCATGGTGAATTCGGGGTTGTGGCGCGGCCCGGACTCGCGGCGGCGAAAGGCGTGCGCCATCTGGTAGATGGGCCCGCTGCCGGCGGCGAGCAGGCGCTTCATCGCGAACTCGGGGCTGGTCTGGAGGAACCACGCCTCGTCGTCGCCGAAGGGCAGGGCGGGGATGCTCTCGAGCAGCGGGTCGGTCGCGGTGAGCGGGCAGAGCTGCGGCGTGTCGACCTCGAGCACGCCGCGCGCCGCGAAGAAAGCGCGGATAGCCGCGACGATCGCGGCGCGCCGGCGCAGGGTTTCGCTGCCGGCGCCGGGACGCCAGCGGGTCCCGTCGCGCGGCACGTCAGCCGCGGACGCGGTTCATGTACTCGCCGTTGCGGGTGTCGACACGCACCACGTCGCCCACGTCGAGGAACAGCGGCACGCGCACCACGGCGCCCGTGGACAGCTTGGCCGGCTTGGTGCCGCCGGTGGCGGTGTCGCCGCGCAGCCCCGGGTCGGTCTCGACGATCTCGAGCTCGACGAAGTTCGCCGCCGTCACGGTGAGCGGCGAGTCGTTCCACAGCGTGACCACGCAGGTGTCCTGCTCCTTGAGCCACTGGCCGGCGTCGCCCACGATCTCCTTCGAGGCGGTGTACTGCTCGAAGCTCTCCGGATCCATGAAGTTCCAGAACTCGCCGTCGTTGTAGAGGTACTGCAATTCCTTGTCGACCGCGTCGGCGCCTTCCAGCGAATCGCCGGACTTGAAGGTGCGCTCCCACACGCGGCCGTTCTTCAGGTTGCGCAGCTTCACGCGGTTGAACGCCTGCCCCTTGCCGGGCTTCACGTACTCGTTCTCGAGGATCGAACAGGGATCCCCGTCCAGGATCACCTTCAGGCCAGCCTTGAATTCATTGGTCGAAAAGGACGCCATGTGTGCCTCTGCAGGGTTCGCGGCAAAATGATGGGCGCGGATGATACTCCGATCGGCCCCGTGATGGCAGCGTGGCATGCGTCACAGCGTGCGCGAGCCGCATCGCCCCGCAATTGGCGCCCCCGGCGGGGGTCTTCTACACTGCCCAGACCGGCCCTGCGACGATGGCGTCGCGGCCCTGATGGCCCACTCGAATGCAGCAGAACGACAACCTGCAGCTCCTGATCAGCTGCGAATCACAGGCTTGCCTGGAAAGCTGTCTCGCGTTTTTTCGTGACGCGGGTCACAGCGTGCGCGCGCACCGCATCACCTCGCTGCGTGACCTGGGCGACATGCTGCACGACCCGCAGTGGGACCTGTTCATCGCGCACGAGAAGCACCCCGAGGTCGCGCCCTCCGCCGCGCTGGCCCTGCTTGCAGAGCGCGCGAGCGACCTGCCGTGCATCGTGCGCGCCGCCGACCCGCTCGGCGCCGAGGCGCTGGCCTGGCAGCGCGCCGGCGCCCGCGACGTGGTCGGGGAGGACGACGAGGCGCGGCTGCTGCTGGCGGCCTGCCGCGAGATCCGCGCCCGGCGCGAACACCGCGAGCTCGCGGCGCTGCGCCTGCAGTACGCCGAGATCGCCGAGCGCTGCGAGCTGCTGCTCGCGGCCTCGCGCGATGCCATCGCCTACGTTGTCGACGGCATGCACGTGCACGCCAACGAGCTCTACGCGGAGCTGTTCGGCTACGCCGACGTCGAGGAGCTGGGCGCGATCCCGCTGGTCGACCTGATCGCCGCCGGCAAGCAGCAGGAATTCAAGGACGCGCTCAAGCGCTACCGCGCCGACCCGTCGGCACAGACCGCGATCGACTTCACCGGCACGCGCGCCGACGGCAGCGAGTTCGCCGGCCAGCTCGTGCTCTCCAGCGCGAGTTTCGAGGGCGAACCCTGCATGCAGGTGCTGGTGCGCGCCGCGGTCGCCGCGCCAGCGGCCCCCGCCGCGCCAGCCGCGGGAGCCGGCGGCCTGGCCGCGCTGGGCGCCGCCCTGGCCACCGCGGCCGGCGGGCAGTTGCTGCTGATCGCGGTGGATGGCTTCAACCAGCACTGCCGCAATCTCGGGGTCAGCGCGGCGAACCGGCTGGTCGAAGAACTGGGCGTCTTCATCGCGCGCAGCGTCGGCTGGGCGCAGGCGCCGCTGCGCGCCGCCGATGGCGTGCTTGCCGTGCACCTGCCCGACAGCGACCCGGAGCGAGCACTCGCGCAGGCGCGCCGCGCGGTGGAGGCCGTCGCGGCACACATCCACGAAGTCGGCACACAGAGCGTGAGCTGCGGCGTCTGCATCGAGGTCTGCCCGCTCGGCGAGGGCCGCGACGCCACGGTGCAGGCCCTGCTCGACCGCTGCTGGGGCGCGTTGCTCGGCACCGTCGAGCGCGCGCAGTGCCTGCGCGCCGCCGACCCCGGGCGCATCGGGCTTGCCAGCGCCGGGGAACCGGCCGCCGCCACGGCCGAGGCGACGACCGACGCTCCCGCGGTCGAGGAGGCGCTGCGCAGCGGGAAGTTGCGCATCCTGTTCCAGCCGATCGTGAGCCTGCGCGGCGACAGCAGCGAATACTACGAGGTGCAGGCACGGCACCAGCCATCGGATCGCCCGGCGCTCGACTGGCTGGCCGAGACCAGCCCGGGCGCATCGAGCGCCGAGCTGGACCAGCTGGTGGCGCAGCATGCGCTGCAGGCGCTGGCGGCCCATCGCGCCACGCACCCCGAGACGCGCCTGATCCTGCCGGTGGGGGGCGGCAGCGTGCTGGATGCGGATTTCGCGGACTGGCTCGCCGCGACGCTGCGCGCGGCCGCGGTGCCGCCCGACTGCGTGGTGATCGCGATCGCGCACCGCACCGCCAGCTCGCACCTCAAGCAGGCCAAGCAGCTGGCCGAACGGCTCGCGAACCTCGGCTGCCAGCTGTGCGTCTCCGACGTGCACAGCGGCAACAACCCGATCCCGGAACTGCTGCACCTGCGCCCGCAGTTCGCGCGCATCGCCGAGGCGCTGGCCCCGGCGCTGGGCGACACCGATGGCACCAACACGCTGCTCAAGCCGCTCATCGAGTCGCTGCACCGCGAGCAGATCGCCTCGATCATGCCGAGGGTGGAAGGCGCGGGCGTGCTCGCCGTGCTGTGGCAGCTCGGCGTCAACTTCATCCAGGGCGATTACCTGCAGGCGCCGCAGCCGCAGATGCACTACGACTTCACCGACCTCGCCTGAGCGAGCGCGTTCAGGGCCCGCCGGCCTCGCGATCGCTGATGCCGAGCAGGTACAGGATCCCGTCGAGGCCCAGCGTGGAAATCGCGTGGCGCGCCGACTCCTTGACGATCGGCTTGGCGCGAAACGCGATGCCGAGACCCGCGATGCTCAGCATCGGCAGGTCGTTCGCCCCGTCGCCGACCGCGATCACCTGCTCGAGCGAGATGCCCTCGCGCGCGGCAATCTCGCGCAGCAGCTCGGCCTTGCGCTTGCCGTCGACGATGGCGCCGACCACGCGGCCGGTGACGCGCCCGTCGGCGATGTCGAGCTCGTTGGCGAACACGTAGTCGATCCCGAGGCGCTGCTGCAGGCGCCGGCCGAAGAAACCGAAGCCGCCCGAGATGATCGCGGTGCGGAATCCGATGCGGCGCAGCGTCGCGATCAGCTTCTCGGCGCCTTCGCTGAGGCGCAGCTCCGCGGCCACCTCCTCCAGCACGTCCTCCCGGAGCCCCGCGAGCAGGGCCACGCGCTGGCGGAAGCTCTCGCTGAAGTCGATCTCGCCGCGCATCGCGCGCTCGGTGATCGCCGCGACCTCGGCGCCGACCCCGGCGCGCTTGGCCAGCTCGTCGATCACCTCGGCCTCGATCAGCGTCGAGTCCATGTCGAAGGCCACCAGCCGCCGCGTGCGGCGGAACATGTTGTCTTCCTGGTAGGCGATGTCCACGTCGAGCTCGCTGGCGAGCTCGAGGAAGTCGCGGCGCACCGCCGCGGCATCGGCGAGATCGCCGCGTACCGAGAATTCCACGCAGGCGCGGTCGCTCTCCGCCGCGGCGTCGGGCGAGACGCGCCCCGACAGGCGGTTGATCTTGTCGATGTTGAGGCCGTGGCGCGCCACGATCTCGGTCAGGCGCGCGATCTCCTCGCCGCGGATGCGCCGCGAGAGCAGCGTCACGATGTGGCGCGGCTTGCCCTGGCCCGCCACCCACTCGCGGTAGCTCGCGGCGCTGACCGCGGTGTAGCGCAGCTGCAGCCCGGCCTCGTGGGCGTGGAACAGCAGTTCCTTCAACGCCGCGGAGGTCTCGCGTTCCTCGGGAATCTCGACCAGCAGGCCGAGCGCGAGGTGGCTGTGGATCACGGCCTGGCCGATGTCGAGCACGTTGATGCCGTGCGCCGCGAGGATGCCGGTCACCATCGAGGTGATGCCGGGACGGTCCTCGCCGGAGATGTTGATCAGCACGATCTTCTTCATGCGTGTCAGTCCGTCGCGATCTCGATGCGATCGACTTTCTGGAAGCCGCGCGGCAGCTTGTTGCCGCGCCGCCCGCGCTCGCCGCGGTAGGCGTCCAGGTCCAACCCCTTCAGCTTGATGAAGCGCTTGCCGCTGTGCACCAACACGGTGGCGTTGGGCGCCATCACCGCGACGCCCAGCATGTATTCCTCGCGCGTGCGCAGCAGCGTGCCCGAGATGCCGATGATCTTGTTGCCCTTGCCGCGCGCGAGCATCGGCAGTTCCGCCACCGGGAACACCAGCATGCGGCCCTCGTTGCTGACCGCGACCAGCAGGTCCTTCGCCGCGTCGTGCACGCGCGCCGGGGGCAGCACCTCGGCGCCCTCGGGCAGCGTGAGCACCGTCTTGCCGGCGCGGTTCTTGGTCTGCAGGTCCTCGAGCTTCGTCACGAAGCCGTAGCCGGCATCGCTCGCGAGCAGGTAGAGGTGCGTGTCCTCGCCCATCAGCGCGCCGGCGAAGCTCGCGCCCGAGGGCGGGTTGATGCGCCCCGTGAGCGGCTCGCCCTGGCCGCGCGCCGAGGGCAGCGAATGCGCCGGCAGCGAGTAGGTGCGCCCGGTACTGTCCAGGAGCACCACGGACTGGTTCGAGCGCCCCTGCACCGCGCAACCGAAGGCGTCGCCCGACTTGTAGCCCAGTTTCTCGCCGTCGATGTCGAGGCCCTTGGCGGCGCGGATCCAGCCCATCCTCGACAGCACCACCGTGACCGGTTCGGCCGAGAGCAGCTCGGTCTCGCTGTAGGCACGCGCTTCCTCGCGCGCGACCAGCGGCGAGCGGCGCGCATCGCCGAACTCCTCGGCCACCGCCTGCAGTTCCTTCTTGATCAGCGTGGTGAGGCGCGCCTCGGAACCCAGCGTCTTTTCCAGCGTGTCGCGCTCGGCGGCCAGTTCCGCCTGTTCGCCGCGGATCTTCATCTCCTCCAGTTTCGCGAGGTGGCGCAGCTTCAGCTCCAGGATGGCCTCGGCCTGCTCGTCGCTCAGCCCGAAGCGCGCCATCAGGGCCGGCTTGGGCTTGTCCTCGTGGCGGATGATCGCGATCACCTCGTCGATGTTGAGAAAGGCGACCAGCAGGCCGTCGAGGATGTGCAGGCGGCGCAGCACCTGGTCCAGCCGGTACTGCAGGCGCCGGCGCACCGTGGTGCGGCGAAAATCCAGCCATTCGCGCAGCATCGCGGCGAGGTCGCGCACGCCGGGGCGCCCGTCGAGGCCGATCACGTTCATGTTCACGCGGTAGCTGCGCTCGAGGTCGGTGCTCGCGAACAGGTGCGACATCAGCCCGTCGGCGTCGACGCGGTTCGAGCGCAGCACGATCACCAGGCGCGTAGGGTTCTCGTGGTCGGATTCGTCGCGCAGGTCCGCGACCATCGGCAGCTTCTTCGCCTGCATCTGGGCGGCGATCTGTTCCAGCACGCGCGCGCCGGAGACCTGGTGCGGCAGCGCGGTGACGACGATGTCGCCCTGCTCGCGGATCCACACCGCGCGCGCGCGCAGGCTGCCGCGGCCCGTGGTGTAGAGCGAGCGCAGCTCGTGCGCGGGCGTGATGATCTCCGCCTCGGTGGGGAAATCCGGGCCGCGCACCCACTCGGTGAGCTCGGCGGCCGTGGTGCCGGGGCGATCGAGCAGCTGCATGCACGCGGCCGCGAGTTCGCGCAGGTTGTGCGGCGGGATGTCGGTGGCCATGCCCACCGCGATGCCGGTGGTGCCGTTGAGCAGGATGTGCGGGGCGCGCGCCGGCAGCACCGCGGGCTCGTCGATCGTGCCGTCGAAGTTCGGCATCCAGTCGACCGTGCCCAACCCGACCTCGGCGAGCAGCACCTCGGCGAAGGCGGCCAGGCGCGACTCGGTGTAGCGCATCGCGGCGAAGGACTTGGGATCGTCGGGCGAGCCCCAGTTGCCCTGCCCGTCGATCAGCGGGTAGCGGTACGAGAAGGACTGCGCCATCAGCACCATGGCCTCGTAGGCCGCGCTGTCGCCGTGCGGGTGGAACTTGCCGATCACGTCGCCCACGGTGCGCGCGGATTTCTTGTACTTGGCGCTCGAGCGCAGCCCGAGCTCGTGCATCGCGTAGATGATGCGCCGCTGCACCGGCTTCAGGCCGTCGCCGATGTGCGGCAGCGCCCGGTCGAGGATCACGTACATCGAGTAGTTCAGGTACGCCTTCTCGGTGTAGTCGCGCAGACGGATGCGCTCGATGTCGCCGCTGGGCGGCGTCTGGACGTCGGTCATGCCTTTCTCCGGCCGTAATGCTATTGGTTCAGCGGCGGGGCGTCATCCGCGCCGGCGGTGCGCACCTCGGCGGCGATCCGCTCGCTGAGCTCGAGCAGCAGCGCGCTGATGTCGGACGCGACCGCGTCGGCGGACGTGCCCGAGCGCGAGCGCGTGAGCCGGCTGCTGCGATCACGTGTCTCGCCCTCGCGCGCCAGCGACCAGTTCGCGACGAGCTCCACGACATCGCTCCCCACGTCGAGGCGCGCGATGCTCAGCCTGAGCAGCCACTGGGGCGACCACTCGCGCGGCCACGGCCGCACGCGCACGCCATCGGTTTCGAGCAGCGCGCCGAGGTTCAGCGCCACGGTGCGCTGCACGCCGTCGGCCAGCGGCTCGGCCCAGCGGTGGTAGTCGCGCAGGCTCAGGCGGTTGGCGCTCTCCATGATCACCATTTCGGGCCGCTGCAGGTATTCCGCCACCTTCAGCTCGGCGATGCCGATCGCGGGCTGCGCGCGCGCCGCCGCCGGCGGCGCCTCCGCGCTCAGCAGGTAATACTCCGTGCGCGGGGTGGAGCCGCAGGCCGCCAGCAGGCCGGCCACGGCGAGCACCGCGGCCAGGCGGCGTGTCGTGGGCATCATTAGTCGCTCCTGTCGCTGCGCCCGCGCAGCAGTGATTCGGGCTCGCGCGCCAGCGCATCGGCCAGCGCCTGCAGCGCGCGGCCCGCGCGGCCGAGCTCGGCGGCGGTGCGCGTCAGCTCGTGGAACACCGGAGACTGCTCCGAGAGCGCGTAGCCGGCCTCGTCGGAGGTCAGACGCAGGCTGGCCAGGGTCTGGTCCAGCGTCTGCAGGCTGACGTCCAGTCGCGCGCCGGTTTCCTCCACCTGCACCCGCAGCGCGCCCAGCGTGCCGTCGGCGGAGCCGGCCAGCGTGTCCAGGCGCGACCCGACCAGCGCGACCTGGCGGTCGGTGTTCGCGATCAGCGTGCGCACATCCTGCAGCGTGGCGTTGATGTTCGCCGGGACGCGCTGCGTCTCGGGGTTGGCGAGCAGCGAGGAGACCGCTCGCAGCGTCTGGTCCGCGTTCTGGACGATCGACTGCAGGTCGACCTCGCTCATGCGCTCCATGATCGCCTCGAGCCCCGTGGGCGCGGTCGGAATCTGCGGCCCCCCGGTCTCGAATTCGACGTAGCGCGGCGGCGAGTCCGGCTTGAACACCAGGTCGACGTAGAGCAGCCCGGTGAGCAGGCTCTGCGTCTTGAGCTGCGCGCGCAGCCCGCGGTCGGCCAGCACCTGCAGGTTGGCCCGCGTCGCGACGTCCTTCGCGATGCCCAGATCCTCGCGGTTGAGGGAGATCGACACCGGGATCACGAACTCGGCCGTGCGCTCGTCGAAGGCCACGTGTATGTCGGTCACCTCGCCGATCTTCACGCCGCGCAACGTCACCGGCGCGCCCACGTCGAGGCCCTTGACCGAGCCGGTGAAGATCACCGTGGCGTCGAAGCGCCCGGCGCTGCCGCCGAAGAGCTTGCCGCCGAAGAACACCGTGGCGCCGAGCAGCAGCGCGATCGCGCCGACCACGAAGGCCCCGATCGCGGTGGGGTTGGGCTTGCCGCTCATGCGCTTTCGCCCGCGCCGCGCGCCAGGAAGCGACGCACGACCTCGTGGTCGCTGCCGGTGAGCAGGCGCTGCGGGTCGCCGTGGTCGAGCATGGTGCGGGTCTCCGCGTCGAGAAAGACCGAATTGTTACCGATCGCGAAAATGCTCGCCAGTTCGTGCGTCACGATCACCACCGTCGCGCCCAGCGCGTCGCGCATGTGCAGGATCAGCTCGTCGAGCAGCCGCGAGCTGATCGGGTCGAGGCCCGCCGAGGGCTCGTCGAAGAACAGGATCTCGGGATCGAGCGCGATCGCGCGCGCCAGCCCGGCGCGCTTCTGCATGCCGCCGCTGATCTCGGAGGGGTAGTACTCCTCGAAGCCCGCGAGCCCCACCAGCGCCAGCTTGTAGGAGACCAGCTCGTCGATGGTGGCGGCATCGAGCGGCGTGTACTGCTGCAGCGGCAGCGCGACATTCTCGGCCAGCGTCATCGCGCTGAACAGGCCGCCGCCCTGGTAGGTGATGCCCCAGCGCCGGCGCATGCGGTCGCGTTCCTCGTCACCGGCGCGCTGGAAGCTCGCGCCGTCGTAGAGGATCTCCCCGGCGGCGGGCTCGTAGAGCCCGATCATGTGCTTGAGCAGCGTCGACTTGCCGCAGCCGCTGCCGCCCATGATCACGAAGATGTCGCCGCGGTTCACCGTGAAGTCGAGGTCCTTCTGGATCACTCGCGAACCGTAGGCCATGGTGAGCCCGCGAACCTCGATATGCGGCTGCGCAGCGTCCATCGCTCAGATCCCCAGCCGCTGGTAGACGATGTTGAACGCGGCGTCGGCGACGATCAGCCAGACGATGGCGGTGACCACCGCCCTGGTCGTGGCCTTGCCCACCGCCTCGGAGCTGCGCCCGCACTGCATGCCGGCGCGGCAGCCGGCGATGGCGATCAGCAGCCCGAACACCACGCTCTTCGCCACGCCGGTCAGGATGTGCGTCAGCGTCACGGCGAGCCGTGTCTCGTGCACGTACTGCGTCCACGACACGTCCATCCCTATCGCCACCAGCGCGCCGCCGCACATGCCGAGCACGCCGCTGTAGAGCGTGAGCAATGGCATCACCAGCACCAGCGCCAGCAGGCGCGGCAGCACCAGGAATTCCATCGGCGACATGCCGAGCGTGCGGATCGCGTCGATCTCCTCGCGCGTCTGCATGGTGCCGAGCTGCGCGGCGTAGGCCGCACCGGTGCGCCCGGCCATGATCACGCCGGTCATCAGCGCCGCCATCTCGCGCACCATGCCGATGCCGACCAGGTCCGCGACGTAGATCTGCGCGCCGAACTGGCGCAGCTGCACCGAGCCGAGGTAAGCGAGGATCATGCCGACCAGCACGCTGATCAGCGTGACGATGCCGATCGCCGCCGGCCCCGCCTGTTGCACGAACCAGAGAAAATCGCGCGCTCGCGTGTTGGCGCGACCGACGCAGAGCTTGCCGAGCGCGATCAGCAGTTCGCCGACGAAGGCGAGCGTCTCGAGCAACTGGCCCCGGGCCTGCAGCAGCGGCTCGCCGGCGAGCAGGCGTCGCCACCACGGCGCGCGCGCCGACGGGGCACGGTGTTCCGCCCGCACGGTGCGCGCCAGCGCCATCAGGCGCAGCGCGCCCTCGGGGAGGTTTGCGGTATCGAGTCGAATGCCGGCGCGCGTGCATTCCTCGTCTATGCCCAGCAGCAGCGTCACCAGCAGCGAGTCCCAGCTGCCGAGAGCGCTGCAGTCGAAGCCGATCTCGCGCGCCGCCTGCGCGCGCAGCTGCTCCAGCACCGCGGCGCTGCGCGGCGCGCCGCGCGTCACCGTCCAGTCGCCCGACAGCACCAGCGTGGCGTGCCCGGCGCTCGCCTCGATCGCGCAGCGCGCCGGGTCCGGATCCGGCGCCGGGCTCACATCCGCTCCGCCAGGTTGCCGCTGCGTTCCAGCCAGTCGCGCCGGTCGGTGGCGCGCTTCTTCGCCAGCAGCATGTCGAGCAGTTGATCGGCCTGGTCTTCCTCGGCGAGCGTCAGCTCCACCAGGCGGCGCGTGTCCGGGGTCATCACGGTCTCGCGCAGCTGCAGCGGGTTCATCTCCCCGAGGCCCTTGAAGCGCTGCACGTTGACCTTGCCCTTCTTTTTCTCGGCCTCGATCAGGTTCAGCACGCCTTCCTTCTCGGACTCGTCGAGCGCGTAGTAGACGTCCTTGCCGATGTCGATGCGATACAGCGGCGGCATCGCCACGAACACCCGCCCGGCCTCGACCAGCGGGCGGAAATGGCGCACGAACAGCGCGCACAGCAACGTCGCGATGTGAAGCCCGTCGCTGTCGGCGTCGGCCAGGATGCAGACCTTGCCGTAGCGCAGTCCCCCGAGATCGGGCGAACCCGGATCGACGCCGAGCGCGACGGCGATGTTGTGGATCTCCTCGGAGGCGAGGATCTCGCCGCTCTCCAGCTCCCAGGAGTTCAGGATCTTGCCCTTGAGCGGCATGATCGCCTGGAACACGCGATCGCGCGCCTGCTTGGCCGAGCCGCCCGCCGAGTCGCCCTCGACCAGGAACAGTTCCGTGCGATCGAGATCCTGCGCCGAGCAGTCGGCGAGCTTGCCCGGCAGCGCCGGTCCCGAGGTGATCTTCTTGCGCTCGACCTGGCGGCTCTTGCGCAGCCGCGCCGCGGCCGCGGAAACCGCCATCTCGGCGAGCTTGTCGCCTTCCTCGGTGTGCTGTCCGAGCCACAGCGAGAACGCGTCGCGCGCGACCCCGGCGATGAACGCCGCCGCTTCGCGCGAGGACAGGCGCTCCTTGGTCTGGCCGCTGAACTGCGGCTCGCGCAGCTTGGCCGACAGCACGTAGGCACAGCGCTCCCACAGGTCCTCGG
Organism: Pseudomonadales bacterium; assembly: GCA_018057015.1. GTDB lineage: Bacteria > Pseudomonadota > Gammaproteobacteria > Pseudomonadales > UBA5518 > UBA5518. The sequence continues at coordinate 17,385 of JAGPES010000013.1, forward strand.
CGCTCAGCTTGATGCCTCGCGGCAGCAGGCTCCTGAACTCGCAGTACTCGCGCAGCGCCTCGAGCAAGCCGGTACGCAGCCCGTTGACGTGCGTGCCGCCCTGGGAGGTCGGGATCAGGTTCACGTAGCTCTCGGTGATCAGCTCGCCGCCCTCGGGCAGCCACTGCAGCGCCCAGTCCACGGCCTCGGTCTTGCCGCTGAAGCTGCCCACGAAGGGTTCGGCCGGCAGCGTCGGGTATCCGGCGGTGGCGCCGCGGATGTAGTCCGGCAGCCCGTTCTCGTAGTACCAGGCCTCGCGCTGGCCCGTCGTCTCGTCGGTGAACGTGATGTTGAGGCCCGGGCACAGCACGGCCTTGGCGCGCAGCAGGTGCGTCAGGCGCGAAACCGAGAACTTCACGGTGTCGAAGTAGCGCGGATCGGGCCGGAAGCGCACCGTGGTGCCGGTGCTGCGCCGGGCCACGGTGTCGATGATCTCGAGCTCGGAGGCCTTGTTGCCGCTCTCGAAGCGCATGCGGTGCACGTTGCCGTCGCGCTTGACCGTGACCTCGAGCTGCAGCGACAGCGCGTTGACCACCGAGACGCCCACGCCGTGCAGGCCGCCGGAGAACTGGTAGCTGCCGTCGGAGAACTTGCCGCCGGCGTGCAGCGTGCAGAGGATCACCTCGACGCCGGGCTTGCCCTGCTCGGGGTGCATGTCGACCGGCATGCCGCGGCCGTCGTCGGCCACCGACAGCGCGCCGTCGGCGTGCAGCACCACGTCGATGGAGCGCGCGAATCCGGCCAGCGCCTCGTCGACGCTGTTGTCGATGACTTCCTGCGCGAGGTGGTTGGGGCGCGTGGTGTCGGTGTACATCCCCGGGCGCTTGCGCACCGGGTCTAGCCCCGTCAGTACCTCGATGGCCTCGGCATTGTATTCGGCGCGGACTGCCATGCGTCTCCCTGTGGTGGAACGGCGAGCGCGGCGGATGATACAGGAGCGACGCTTCTCAGAGGTACCCGGCGGAATTGCGCTCGAAGCCGAGCTCGACGCCGGTCACGCGCTCGACGCGCGTCTCCAGGCGACCGTCCGGATGCAGCTCCAGCCAGCGCAGGCCGGGCGCCTTCTCGTCGAGACGAAAGCCCTCGCTGTGCGGCGCGAACTGGATGCAGCTCGAGGGCGAGCCGAGCAGGCGCAAGCCGTCGCGCTCGGCCACGAACTCCTGGTGCACGTGCCCCCAGAGCAGCGCGCGCGCCTGCCGGTGGCGCGCCAGCACCGCGAACAGCGCCTCGGCGTCGGCGACCATCTGCTCGTCGAGCCAGGCGCAGCCTATGGCCACCGGCTGGTGATGCAGGCACACCAGCGCGTGGCGCGCGGGCTCGGCGGCCAGCAGGCCGTCCAGCAGGGCCAGTTCGTCGGCACCGAGGCTGCCGCCGACCTGGCCGGCGACGGTGGAATCGAGCATCACGATCTGCCAGGCGCCGACGCAGATCGAGCGGATCATCGGCCGCCCGCGACCGATCACGGCGTGCATCAGTGCTCCCGAGTCGTGGTTGCCCGGCAGCCAGAACCAGGGCAGGCCGAGGGCGTCGAAGCTCTCGCGCACGCGCACGTAGGCGGCCTCGGAGCCGTGATTGGCGAGGTCGCCGGTGGCGAGCAGCAGGTCGGGCCGCAACGGGCCGTCGCGCAGCAGGTCGAGCACGTGCGCGAGGCTCGCGTCGGTGTCCATGCCGAGCAGGGTGCCGCCGCGCCGCTCCTCGAGATGGGTGTCGGTGACCTGCGCCACGCGGACGCAGCTTCCGGCGAGGGCAAGATCGACGCGCGTGTCCGTCATCGGCCTGGCGCCGCCTTCAGTCGCCGGCGGCCAGCGCCGCGGCATGCAGCGCGTGCCCCTCGGCGAGGCAGTGCGACAGCCACTCGCCGAACAGGCGATTGGCCTGCCACTTCTCGTCGCGCGCCAGGCCGTTGCGGTTGGGGTAGTCGTAGCGCGCCAGCAGCCGGCGCACGCGCGAGCAGCCGACGACCTCCGCCATGCGCGCGTCGAGGTAGACCCGCACCGTGAATTCCGCGCCGCGCGCGCCCCAGACGGGCTGCTGCTGGCGCAGCACCACTTCCGCGGTGTAGGGGCAGCGCTCGGCGACGCGCAGGTGCAGCACGTCCATGCCGCCATGGGGCAGGCGCGTGCCGATGTGGCGCGCCTGCCCCGCGGCGAAGCCCGGCAGCAGTTTTTCGAGGCGCAGGAAGTTCACCTCGCACTCGGCGTGGTGGATCTGCAACGGCGAACAGGGTGTCACGGCGACGCCGCGGCCCGGCGCCGCCTGGCCGGCATGTCGGGGGAAGCTCATGGAGCCGAAGTATATAGGCAATTGCCGCACGCCCATGGCGGGGCGGCCAAATTTGCCGGCACAAATCCCGCGAGCCTGCCGGCGGGCGGTCATTGCGCTTATTAAGGACGGACGCCCTCTGCTAAACTCGCGCCGTTCCCGCCAAGTTCCCAACCGAACCACGAGGCATCCGATGTTGCATTTCCGCCTGCGCGCGCTGATCACCACGAGCCTGCTGCTGCTGCCCGCGGCGCTGCGTGCCGACACGCTGCTCGACATCTACGAGCTGGCGGTGAAGAACGATCCGGTCATCAAGGCCGCCGAGGCCACCTATCGCGCGGGCCGCGAGTTCGAGGTCCAGGGCCGCTCGCAGCTGCTGCCGCAGGTGGGGACGCAGGCCGAGTACGGCGAGACCGACGTCACGCAGAAGAGCACGCGCACCATCCCGATCGGCGACCAGACCTTCACCAGCGCCAGCGACTACGACGTCGAGGACGAAGAGGAGAACTACTACCTCACGCTGTCGCAGAAGCTGTTCGACGTGCCTGCGTGGTTCAGCTTCAAGCAGGGCAAGGAACTCAGCAAGCAGGCCGAGGTGCAGTTCGCCGCCGACCAGCAGGAACTGATCGTGCGCACCGTGGAAGCC
>JAGPES010000014.1 GCA_018057015.1 Pseudomonadales bacterium
GTACACGAGGTCGCCCGGATCGAACGATTCGACGGGCAGCCCCTTCGGCAATTTCGGTGCGTCGCTCATCGCCCCCTCGCTGCTGCGTCGTCTTTGGTGTGAACCGCCATCCGATGATGCGCTACTCCCTGCTCGGTGCGGAACAGCTTCCCGCAGACCTTGCATGGAACGCGGCGAGGGCGGTAATTCCTCTCGGGCTCGTCGTCGCCGATATCGACCCCGAAACGCCGCATGATGTCGTCGCGTGCGTACTCGCCCATCACTCCCCCCTCGCTGCCGCTGCTGCGCGCAGGGCGTCCGTTATCTCGTCCTCCGACGGCCACGCGGCCGGCTCCATGGCGCGGTGTAGCGATGCCATCGCGGCGGCCACTTCCGCCTCGCTCGGCTCGGGCGCGGTCAGTGTCGCCGACGCGCGCAACCGCCACTTCGCCTCGATCTCGTCCAGCGAGTCGCGAAGATAGTCGATGCTCGGGTGCCCGCTGCAATCGCTGGCCTCACCGTCGTCTGTGTAGGCGCTGCGCCCGTGCCGCGCGATGCACAGCAGGCGCCGCAGTCGGCGCTCGTTGGCGCTCGGCTCGGGCGCGGCGGGCGGGGCGGCGGGCACCGGCTCGCCCATATGCGATCGGCCGCAGAGCGTGTCTTGATACCAGGTGCCGATGCCGCGCCGAATCCGCTTCGCCTCGAATGCCCGTCCGCGCCTGAAGGCGTCGTCTGCGTCGCCGCACTCGTCCTCTGTGGCTTCGCACAGCGCGAACGTCTCGCGCAGCAGCAGCACGTCCGCGCTCGGCCCTGCGGAGGGCGGGCCATTCAGCACGCACCAGTGCGTCGCGTGGTCGCCCACGCCGCTGCTCCGGATGTGCGGGCATGGCGCGGCGGGCGGCGGGGCGAGGCCGCGAATCGCCTCGGCGATCTCGGCCAGTTCGCAGACGTACTCATCGCCCGTGCCTGGATACTCGCGTGCTCCTGTGTCCGAGTCGGTGCTGCCGTGTTCGGCGTCGTAATCGGCGAGGCGCTGCTCGACGAGGCGTGCGGCGGCGTCGATCCCACGGGCGAACTCGGGCTGCGGAGCGGCGGGCGGCGGGGCGGCTCCGGGTGCGGCGGGCAGCGGCATCCAGTGCGTGATGCCCTCCCAATCGGTGCCGCTGTCCCAGCCCACGCCGACGGGGATCGTCGCGGACGACCACGACACCGGGGCTTCGTGCTGCTCGTCCCACGTATCCATCGCCACTTGGCTGCCACCCTTCACGACCGGCGCGGCGAGCCACACCAGCACCTCGACGCCCGCCTCGGGCATCCGCTCGCTGCACGCGATCCACCCCTCGCCCATCTTCTCGCGCACGCGGGCCTCGACTGCGCGAGCGTAGGCGCGCATCTGCTCGGCGGAGTACAGGCGCGTTCCGAGCGGAGCGGCGTCCATGAACGCATGGCTTGCGTCGATGATCTTGCCGGGGCGCTCGGGCATCACCGGATCAGGCTCGTGCCACAGCACTTCAGCTTCACCAATGGGCAGCGCCGGCAGCGCGTCGTCGTGCTTCACAGTTCGTCCTCCGTCTTGGCGCAGTGGTAGTGCGGCGTGTAGCTGCCGGCAACCCAATACTCGGCGTCGCACGACGGGCAGTTGATGCACGCCGACTCCTCGTCGGTCGTGATGCGGAACAGGTCTGCGTCGGGACACGCGAGCATGTCGTCAATGTCCATCTCGTGCCCGCAGTACGGGCAGCGCGGCCACTTCAGGCGGTCGTCGGGATGCGGCAGCGCGTCGTCGTGCGTGACCATCACTTCCCCTTCGCGCCGTCGAGGGCGTCGATTTCCGCAATCAGCGACGCAAGCGGAGCATCCAGCGGCACCGATCCCTCGCGGACGGTGACAAGGATCGGCTTGATCGTTCGCAGCAGCGCCGCGAGGGCGTCGCGCTCGGCCTCGGCTGCGACCGCACGCGAGCATCCGCCGCCCATCTCGCGCAGTTCCTCGCGGGCGTCGATGCACGATGCGCGCAGGGCCGCGTCCAGCCGGTCCCGCTCACGCTCCGCCGCGTCGAGCGCGTCCAGCAGCGCGAGGATCGCGTCGGGCGAGGCGGCGTGCTCGAGCGCGTGCGATGCATTGTTTCGTGCGCGGCCGAGCCGGAGAACGTCGTCTGCCGGCGCGGTGTTCGGCAGCGCAAGGTACGCCGCTTCGGCGTCACGCGCCTTCTCGGCCAGCGCGCGCAGGCGGGCGCGGTCAATGTCAGCCATGCTGCACCCCCATCGCGCTGGCGAACGCCTGCATCTGGGCCAGCAGCGCGAGTGCCTGGGCGTGCCACTCGTCGCGGTGCCGGGCATTGAGCGCCGCCTCGGTGCGTGCGCGCTCGAGCTCGCGCTCCAGGTGTTCGCAGCGCCGGGCCCATCCGGTGTCGGACAGCTGCAGGCGACGCAGCTCCTCCACGGCCTGCTTGATCGGGTGGTCCGCGGTCATCACGAGGTAGCCCGGACCGGCCCACAGTTCTAGGCGCTGGTCGATCATCAGAGGCTCCTCGACGGGCTCTGGCGCTGCTGCGGACATGGGAACACGCGCTCCAGGGCTTCGCGCACCAGTCGGTCGGCGTTCTCGTGCAGCCGGTGCGGTACGGCTCGCAGGTACAGCCGCACGATGTCCACCAGCTGCCCGGCGGTGGCGCCCTGCGGAGAGCAGATCGTCACGCTGTACAGCGCATCGTGTACGCCGATGATGAATCCGAGCGAGGCGCCCGCGTCGTAGGCGTTGTCGAGCGTGCCGCGGTTGCCGCGCGCCGTGATCGCCGCGTCCGTGTCCAGGTGCTGCTTCAGTTGATTTCCGGACCAGAACTCCCCGCTGGCGGCCAGCGGGAGGATCAGCACGGCTGCGACGATCAGGCGCTTCATCAGCTTCTCCGGTTGTTGCGTTTCAGCTGCCGGTATGCCGCCCGCGTGGTGCGCGGGTTGTTGAAGATCAGGCCGGTCTTCGTGTTGATCAGCAGCTGGCGCGTGGGCAGCCCGACGGTGGCGTCCTGCGCCGCCCGTCGCAGCTTCTTGGCGACCGTGCCTCTCACGCCGGCTCCGCCATCGACACGAAGTCGGGCGGCACCGGCGCGGGGGCCGGCGCGGGCTCGGCGGGCTCGGCGGCCGCGGCGGCCTGCGCGGGCTTGCGGTCGGCGGCCAGCAGCACTTCCACGCCGGCGCGCATCAGCTGCGCGACCTCGGTGGCGCTCGCCGGCTTCACGGCGAACCGCTCGGCGGTCACGAGGCGCACGGCCTGCGCGGGCACGTCGGCTTCGACCAGGTAGTCGTCGCCGGACTGGGTGTCGGTGATTCTATACAATGGCATCGCTATCTCCAGACTAAGTAGCCGCTAGGGCAATGGATGCACGTTTACGTGCACGGTAGGCTGCCACCGCGATACGGCGGCAGGTGGAGCATCGACGATGACCGTCGATGCCGTAGAACAGGTTGGGGCCGGACAGCGGATGTCCGTTCTTGCAGTGCGTCTTGATCTTGTTCTGCCATCCGTTTCGACCGCGCCCCTTGCTGTGCATGTCGTCGTGGTTGTCCTGCATCGTCCCGAGAAACAGGTGTGACGGGTTGCAGCAGGAGCGGACGTCGCATCTGTGCAGCGCGAACAATCCCGCTGGGATGGGTCCGTTGGTCAGCTCGTAGGCCAGTCGATGCGCGCGGATTTGGACGCCATCGCGATAGGTGATCCCGTATCCGCTCGTGCCTAGTGCCCGCATCCACAGCCAGCAGCCGGACATGGGTTCCAGGGCGCACCAAGCCATAAGGTCATCCAGGGTGCGAATTGCAGGCACAGCTGGCTCCTAGAGGTTGACGGGCTCGTAGCCCAGTTCGGTGACGCACCAATGCGTCACGCGGTCGATCAGCTCGGTGAAGTCACCGACGCTGAGCGATGCGGTGGACAGCCCGCGCTCGATGCGCGTGCCGTCGGGAAGGGTCATCTCCTCGCTGCCGATGAAGCGGCGACGCACGTACTCCTTCCAGAAGTCGAGGTCGTACTGCCGGCCATCCGGACGCACGTTCTCGGCGATCTCGGTGAGCAGGGCGTGCAGCAGGCGGTTCTGGCGGCTGCTGCGCCGCTCGTGGTGTTCGGCCACCACGACGGTGAGCGGCTTGTTGCGCGAGGCCGCAGCGATCCACTCGCGCGCGATGAGCGCACGGCACTGCCGCACGGCCTCGGCGTGACGCAGGATGAAGGTGCGCTGGCTCACCGCACCACCAGCCGCGTGCCGCGCGTCAGGCGCGCCCCGGGCACGTCCTGGCCGGCCTCGAGCGCCGCCTTGATCGCCGCCTTGTTCGGCGCGCGCTCGGGCGGCGGGGGCGTGATCCAGAACTCGTCCGGCAGCTGCGCGGAGTCGAACAGGTCCACCGCCGCCGGGTTGGCCGCGGTGCTGATGCTGAACCACGGCGAGTCGATCTTCTGGATGCCGGCCTTCTGCATCTCGGCCAGCACGTACGCCTTCAGGTGCGCCACGCGGTTCTCCAGCGTCTTGCGGCGGCGGGCCATCTGCGTCTCGGCGTCCTTGATCTGCGCGGCCAGCGACTCGAAGGAGCGGCCCAGCGACACGATGCTCGTGGCCTTCGCGTCGAAGTCGCCGCTGATCGACTCCAGGGTGTCGCGGATCGTGTCGTCGTCCAGCCCGTCCTCGGCCAGCTGGCGGGCCACCTGCTGCAGCTGGTCGGACAGCTGGTAGAGCGTGAGTGCGGTCATCCGTGATGCTCCAGAAACCAGATCGCGCAGTCGTGCGCGTCTGCGTCGTAGGGGAGGGATGCCAGATGCGCCTCGGCTTCGTCGGTCAGCATCGCGATCTGGCGCTCGAGGCTGGCGTCGGGGTCCATCACGGACGCCAGCACGTAGACGATGTCGTCGCGGAACTCGGGCGGGACGGGGCAGCGGGTCATCGCGCCCGCTCCGCCACGCGATCCCGCCCGCGTTCCCAGGCGTCGGACGCCCGATCGGCGCGCCAGTCGCACGGCTCGTCGTCGTCCTCGCCGGGCCCGGTGCTGATCCCCCAGCGGGCGTTGAGCAGGTGGAACGCGGCCATCGACTCCTCGTCAGTGCCGAACTCCACGAGGTCCGACAGCTGGTCGTCGGTCAGGTCGGTCAGGTCGGGCGCGGTCATCGCGTCATCTCCTTGATCGGTTCGATGTACTTGGCCGACAGCGCGAACACGCCGCCGCCGATCTGCACGTTCCACTGCCGGGTGCGTCGGCCCTGCACGTACGTGCCCGTGCGGCCCGCGAAGTGCCCGCCGGTGATCCGCACCGGATCTCCGCGACGCAGCCCGATCCGGTTCGGCTTCACCTGCACCGCCACGTCGGCCGTGAGCAGCGCCTGCGCGAGCATCCAGCGGTCGCCCGGCGCCACGTCGAGCCGCTGGCGCGCCTCGCGCAGCGTCACCCGCACGTAGTCGCGCGAGCGGGCCACGCGCCGCGCGATCTCGGCGCGCGGCACGCCCGCCGCCTCGAGCCGCGCGACGGCGTGCTGCATGGGAGTGAGGGTCGGCACGCGCGCCCTCAGAACGGGATGTCGTCGTCCGGGATGCCGGGCCCGGGGTCGCCCGGCTGGCCACCGTAGTCGCCCGTGCCGCCGCTGCCGCCGTTCGTGCGCGGCTTCGCCTTGCGCGTCTGGAGCAGCGCCGCGGCCTTGTCGGCCTGCTCGGCGGTCGGCAGACGCTCCAGAATCTCCTTGGCCGTCTTGCCGCTGTCGGCGTTGAAGGGCAGCACCAGGCGCATATCGTAGCCGGTGCCGCCGCCGCGCTTCTCGTACTCCTCGCGCTGCATCACCATCCCCACGCGGCGGTGCAGCGTCGGGAACAGGATCGCGTCGCGCGTCTTCCCGTCGGCCTCCGTCACCTTGCCGTTGACCGACTCGATCTCGCGCAGCTCCAGAACGGTCATCAGCGCGTTGAGCGTCTTGAAGCCGCCCAGCTCCTTGCCGTCGCGGTTGTGCGTCCAGATCGACACGTAGTCGGCCTTCAGCCCCTCGTCCGTCTCGAAGGACAACTCGACGCCCTCCGATCCCTGAGTGCTGGTCTTGCCCTCGGCGCGCGTGATCTTGCCGATGTACTTCCCGTTCTCCGTGATGCGCGATGCGACGCCAGCGGCCTTCGCCGCGCCGGGGTTCAACGTGTACTTCATGGTCCGATGCTCCAATGGTCAGTAGGTGGATGGCCGTCTCTCCGGCCTGTCAGGCTTTGGTTCCTCTGCCTTGCCTAATAGCAGGAGGCCCTTCTCCGCGTTCGCGAGTCGCTGCAGTCAGCCCCGTTTCCGCCCCACTCCAACTGGCTTAGGCCGCCGCGCGTGGCGCGAGGCCGTAGAACTCCACGATCGCGCGATCGACCGCCGCGAGGTCGTTGTCGATCGTCTCGGTGTCGAACAGGCCCATCGGGGTCTTCACCGTGTCGGAGCCGCTGTTCCGGGTCGTGAACTGGTAGACGCCGTTGGACACGACGGTCTTCAGCACGATGCTGAACATGCCCTCGACGTTGATCTTCTCGTCCAGCAGCCGGCCGATCGTCTTCACGCGCGTGCGGCCGAACTCGTCCGACTGGCTGTGCCCCAAGATGTACACGCGCACCTGCGGCCCGAGGCCGATCGCCGCGGTCAGGATGTCCCAGGCGTGGCGGCCGATATCGGCGAACTTGTCGTAGCCCTTCTCCTCGGAGCGGCGCATGTACTCGTTCACCAGCACGTACTGGAAGTCATCGATCACGATGACCTTCCGGGCCGTGCGCTGCATCAGGCCGATGATGTCCGGGGCCTTGTCGGTCACGAAGATGTTCCCGGTGCGCGCGCGGTCCTTGTCGAAGTAGGCCCAGCTGGTCGCCCGGAACGGCAGCGGTTTGCGCACCGACTGGATCAGCATGGTGTCGACGGGGTCGAGGTTGCGCAGCGCCGTCGTCTTTCCGGTGCCCGACTCACCAATGATCAGGGTCGCGATGCTCATGGTCCGTAGCTCCGTAGGTCAGTGGTCACAGTGGTCAAGGGGATGCCGAGCTCGTCGGCCAGTCGTCGCACGTCACCCTGCGTCTGCCGCCCCTCGGCGACTCGACGCAGCACGTCGCGCATGTCGCCGTCGCGCTGCTCGCGCAGACGGCGCATCAGCTCCATCGCGCGGCGCTGGCCTTCGCGAAGGGGGAATGGGTCGTCGCAGTCCGTCACCACGGCCACAGCCCCGTGATGCGCAGCAGGCCGATGACGAGGTCGCCGACCAGCACGAGGCCGGAGACGACGACGACCGCCGCGAAGGCGTGGGTGAGGGCGGTGGGCGGTGGAGGTGGCATCACGACAGCACTCCGAGAAGGGCGAGCCCGGCCAGCACCAGGCCCACGAACCACAGGGCCGGGCGCACGATGCGGCGCTCGGGGTCGGTGTAGACGGTGATCGCCGGGCCCGGATGCCCGTAGGCGTCCGAGAGCGTGCGAGGGAAGTAGAGTCCGAGGCGGTACTTCATCGTCCTCTCCGGCGGCGACGCGCACGCTCGCGCGCCCCCTGATGCGGTTGGTACTTGGAGCGCACGGCGGGCGCCGGCTCGGGTGCCGTGCCGATCGGCTCGAGCGAGCCGGGCGCCGTGGTCGTGACGACCTCGCCCGCTGGCGGGCGCGCCACGAGGGCGAGCAGGCGGCCCAGCAGGCCGAACACCTTCACTGCCCGCTCCGCAGCTGCTGCAGCTCGCGCAGGCTGTTCTCGACAGCCAGCAGGTGCGCGGCTTCCTCGCGCAGCTTCTGGCCCTGCTGCTCCTTGCGGGCGGCGTTCTCGGCGTACCAGCTGGGGCCGCTAAAACCGGCCCGGGCCCGATCCTCGGCAGCACGCTTCTCACGTCGGCCTGCTGCGGCCAGACGCTTGATGGCCTCGCTGTCCAGCCACGCGATCTGGTCGGCGAGCGTCATAGCGGCTTCTCCCCGCAGCGCGCGATCAGTTCCCGGGCCTTCTCGACGCCGACCCACTCCAGCATCGGCACGCCGGTGCGCTGTGCCATGTAGTGCGCCGCGCGGTCGGTCATCACGCGCAGCGCGGTCAGCAGCTGCTTGTCCGTGATGGCCGGCTGCGGCGAGCGGTAGAGCGGCACGTACGAGACGGCGCTCGGCTTGGCGTGTACCGGCACGGTGCCGCGGCTGCCGTTGCCGCCGGCGGCCATGCGATAGACGGCCTCCTCGGTGATCCAGCCGAAGGGATCGTTCATGCCGGCACCACGTCGATCGTCTTGCGCTGCAGCCGGCCGATCTCGTCGCTGGCGGCCCGCCATTCCGCGTGGCTGATGCCGTCCCCGTAGGAGGCCAGCGCGTTGATGATTCCGCTGTATTGGCCGGCCGTGAACGGCGACAGGCCGTAGCACGAAGCGGCCAGCTCGCGGGCCCGGCTCAGGTGGAAGTCGAATGCCTTCCTGGTCCTCTCTGCGTCCAAGTCCATGTGGGCTCCTGTTGGCGCGATGCGAGTGCATCAACAGCGCACAACAAAAGCATACCGCCGGGACGCGCGGAACTCAACCCCTGTTGACGGGGCGTTCCATCAACTGAATCAGCGGGGGATGAAAAGGTCCGCGGAGGCCACGCCGATGACGCGGTGCAGCGAGGTCACGTCGGAGAGCGGCAGCGGAGGCAGTTGCTCGACGCGGTCCTGCAGCCGCGCCAGGTGCAGGCGGCCGGCGCGCTCGTAGAGCAGCACGGCAGCGCGCACGGTGCCGTCGGCCATTCGGGCGATCACCTGGTCGCCGGCGCGCACCGGGGCGGCGGGCGACACGATCAGGTACTCGCCGTGTTCGGCGCGGGGCGCCAAGCCGTCGCCGATGCATTCGATGGCATAGGCCGCTGGATCAGGGGTGGGATAGGCGATGGCGCCGGGGCGACTCGGATCGCCCGCGAGGCCCGCGGCGTCCGGCTGAAAGCTCACTGACACGGACACGGGAAGCTCGCGAAGCATGAGGCGTAACGGAACCGCCACTGTGTCACGACCGTGGCTCAGTGGGCGATCCTGGTGCAGTGCGGCGCCCGCGTCTACGGCTGGGGTGCTAGTCCGTTCGGGTGAGGACATGGCAGGCGTTCCCACGGCCGAGCGCGACCCGACCCCTATGGCCAGCACGGCCAGCTTCGGCTCGGTGCCATGCACCAGCCAGGAGTGACTGACGCCGAGGGCGCCGGCGATGGCGTCCGACCACTTTGACGCGCTGGAATCGCGCTGCACGAGCGCCGACAGCGTCGCGGGCTAGAGGTCCGGGACGCGGCGAATGAGGTCCACCTGCTGCCAGCCAAGCTCCGCTAGGCGCAGGGCGATGCGCCCGCCCATCTTCATGGCGCGATTGTCAACCGCCGGGGCGCTGGCGGCAAACGCTCGGGTTGACCAATGTTGCTCAGGCATGGTGCAATTGCGTTCTACGCCGCAACAAGAGTCAGAAGCCATGACGGCAGCAACCGTGTACCCGGGGCTGGACAAGAACCCGGCCCTGCGTCGTCTGCGGCGCATCTACAAGACCAATCAGGGGATTGCCGATGTCGGGGGCGTGACGCAGCAAGCCGTGAGCCTGTGGATGTCCGGCAAGCGTCGGCCCGGCGGGGATTCCTGCATTCGGATCGAACGCGCCACGAAAGGGAAAGTGAGCGTTCGCGACCTTCGGCCGGACCTGTTCGGGCGCTGAGTGTGCAGCCCGTGTGCGCCAGCTGCAACACGAAGCGGGGTTGTGCCGTGCGCTGGTGGGTGGAAGGGGCGCTAGGACTTCCGAAACCGAAAGGTGATGGCGCTGCCGGCAGGCAGGGTCATGGCGATCCGGCCATCCACAACGACGTCGATCAAATCGGTCGGCGCGGCATCCCCGCGTTTCTTGTCAAGCCATCCGTCCGTGAGGCCGGCGGCCTGTTCGATTCGCCGAGCAGTGCGCTCACCGAACGGTGCGCGCCCGCGCAGCAGATCGTTCAAGTAACCCGTGCTGATCGACAGGCCGTGGCAGGCGGCGGACTGAACTCCATCGAACCGCTCGTCGATCAAGCGCTGGAGTCGTTCCCGGCGAATCTCGGACATGACTGTTCCTTGGCGGTACGCAGTCAGTGTACCGAGAAATACGTATCGGAGTCGACCATGGACGACGAAACGTCTCGCGTGGCCCACATCAAGCGGCTGTGCCGGCAGATCGCCGGGAACCTCTCCAGCCACCGATCGCACCCGGCCATGGCCAAGCAGCTGACCGACCTGGTCGAGCGCGACTTCCCGGGGCTGGCACCGGACGAGGCCGAGGCGGTGGCGTTCTTCATTCGACGCCTGACGAACACATGACAAACATTCGGATCGACCGCATCAGGCTGGACGGTGGCACGCAGTCGCGTGCGGCCATGAACGAGCAGGCCATCGCCGACTACGCGGAGGCGCTGACGGAAGGGGCGACGCTTCCGCCGATCACGGTGTACTTCGACGGGGAGTGCTACTGGCCGAGCGACGGATTCCATCGAATCGCGGCCCACAAACGGATCGGCGCGCTGGAGATCGCGTGCGAGATCGTGCAGGGCACGCGACGCGACGCTGTGGAAGCCAGCTGCAGGGCGAACGCCACGCACGGTCTGCCGAGGACATGGGACGACAAGCGCCGCGTGGTGCAGCTGATGCTGGACGACGAGGACTGGTCGCAGTGGTCGAACCGGAAGATCGCGCGGGCGTGCGCGGTGTCTCCGTGGTTGGTCGACAAGATGCGCCCGACGTCGCATCTGCCTGTACAGGCAGATAGCGAAGGGGGCGGGGAGGCTAGGGATGCTGCCCCGCGGGTCGAGCGCAAGGTCGAGCGGGGCGGCGCCGAGTACACGATGAAGGTGGGGCGCGCCGTGCCGGCCGAGCCGCCGTCCGACCCCGACAAGCAGCTGGACTCCGAGATCGCTCAGGCCGAGGCCGAGGTGGGCGGAGTGGTGGACACGGGCGAGGTGGCGGCGCTGCAGGCGCGGGTGGCCGAACTCGAGCAGCTGGTGTCCGAGCTCACGCTGGAGCTGGAGGCGGTGTCGGCCGGCGCCGACGGCGATCTGCGGGTCGAGATCAAGAAGCTGGCCGCGCGCTGCGTGTCGCTGGAGCGCGTGCGCGACGACTTCCAGATGCAGAACGCCACGCTCAAGAGGGAGTTGGCGCGCGCGAATCGCAAGCTGGGCGCGGGCGCCGGGGTGACGGTCCATGCCTGAGCAGATCGTCCTGCGGCCGTACCAGCTGGAGAGCGTGGAGGCGCTGCGGCAGGGCATCCGCGACGGGCATCGCGCGCAGCTGCTGGTGGCGCCCACGGGGGCCGGCAAGACGGTGATGGCCGCGCACCTGCTGGGCGAGGCGCAGCGGCGCGGCTCGCGGGCGTCGTTCGTGGTGGATCGCGTGTCGCTGGTCGACCAGACGTCGATGACGCTGGACCGCTATGGGATCGATCACGGGGTCGTGCAGGCCGGGCACTGGCGCCGGCGCAGCTCCACGCCGATCCAGGTGTGCAGCGCGCAGACGCTGGAGAAGCGCGGGTTCTTGCCGGACACGCAGCTGCTGATCGTGGACGAGGCGCACTGCACGCGCCAGCAGACGACGGAGTTCATCCGCTCCGGGGCCGCGAAGGTGCTGGGCCTGACGGCCACGCCCTTCACCGAGGGCCTGAGCCGGCTCTACACGAACGTGGTCAACGTGACGACCACGAACAAGCTGATCGATGAAGGCTACCTGGTGCCGCTGAAGGTCTACGCCGCGAAGGCGATCGACATGAGCGGCGCGAAGGTGGTGGGTGGCGAGTGGGCCGAGCGCGAGATCGAGGAGCGCGGCACGCAGATCGTGGGCGACATCGTCAACGAGTGGGTCGACAAGACGCAGAAGCACTTCGGCGGGCCCGCCAAGACGATCGTGTTCTCGGCCACCGTGGCGCACGGCGACGAGCTGTGCCGGCAGTTCCAGGCGGCCGGCTTCAACTTCGTGCAGGTGTCGTACAAGGACGGCAACGACGAGCGGCGCCGGCAGGTGATCGAGGAGTTCCGCCGGCCGCACAGCGCGATCCACGGCCTCGTGTCGTGCGAGGCGCTGACGAAGGGCTTCGACGTGCCGGACGTGCTGGTAGGGATCGCGGCGCGCCCGTATCGCAAGTCGTTCTCGTCGCACATACAGCAGTTGGGTCGCGTGATGCGTACCGCGCCCGGCAAGGAGTTCGCGCTGTGGCTGGACCACTGCATCTTGGAAGGCACGCCAGTGCTGACCGATCGCGGCCTTGTGCCGATCGAACAGGTGCAGGCGACGGATCGGCTGTGGGACGGCGTCGAGTGGGTTGCACATGGCGGCCCGATTTACAAGGGTGTGCGCGATGTCATCTCTTACGCAGGACTTACTGCAACCGCTGAACACCTTGTCTCAACGCCCGAGGGGTGGCGCGCCTTTGGGGAGGTCGCCGGAGAACAAGGGCGCATCTTGCAGACTGGACTTGGTTGGGCAGCGATTCGGGAGTGTGACGGTCGTGTCGCCAGAGGTGTTGTGGCTGGGGCAACGCAACCATCGGGTGATTCACGTCCTGTGCGAATGCGTGACCTGTGGCTATCGGTCAGTGATCTCGCTGCGCAATTTGCAGATTGGGCGGACCAAGGGCTGCGGAGACTGCAATCGGCAGGTGCGAGCGTACCCAGCGTGGCTTCAGCACAGGGTCGAAGCGATGCGATCAAGGTGCCGCAATCCTCGGGACAAGGGGTATCCCAACTACGGAGGGCGTGGCATCGGGTTTCGGTTCGATTCGGTAGCCGAGGGTTGTCGATGGATCCGCGACAACCTTGGGATCGCGGAGCGGCATCTGGAGCTGGACCGCATCGACAACGACTGGCACTACGAACCGGGAAATCTGCGTTGGGCCACGCCGCTGCAGAACCACATGAACCGGCGAAACTCGGTCGACTCCGTCGCGCGCTTGCACGCTTTTCGGCTTCGCTATCCCGAGGTGCGATACGCGGACGCGACGCTGCGTCGGCTGTTCTACGACCAGCTGACGAACGAGCAGATCGTCGAGAGGTACGCGAAGCCGTCCCGCAAGCCCAAGGGCGTGTATGGGACATTCGTGACGCCGGACCCCGCAATCGCTTCACGGCTGCAGGGCTGCTAGTCCACAACTGCGGCAACTACCTGCGCTTCTACGACGACCAGCAGTCGGTGTTCCGTGACGGCGTGCGCGGGCTGGAGGACGGCGAGCTCGACAAGAAGGCGCGCAAGGAGCCCGAGGAACACGAGGTCAAGCAGCTGAAGTGCGCGGGCTGCGGGTTCGTGCTGCCGGGTGGTGCGCTCACGTGCCCGGCGTGCGGCCACGCGCGGCCGATGCGTCAGTCGCTGCTGGAGGCCGTGCCCGGAATGATGGTCGAGGTCGATGGCGCAGGCGTGAAGCCGAACGGCAAGCCGGTGCCCCCGTGGCTGTCGAACCGCGCGGCGATCCTCGCGCAGCTGACGTACATGGGGCTGGAGAAGAAGAAGGGCGACGTGCGCGCGGCCGAGTCCTGGGTGCGAGCCAACTACCGCGACCTGTATCTCGAGTTGCCGTCCCGTGATTGGAGGCTGAACTCGGAGCTTGCTGTCGAGCCGTCGCCGGCGCTGCGCACCGTGGTGCGTCAGAACTTCATCAAGTGGATCAAGAAGCGCGAGGCGGAGAGGGCGGCGGCATGAGCGAGCAGAAGACGCAGCGCGAGCGCGTGCTGGAGGCGCTGGGCCGGGGCCCGCTCTCCGACGTGTCGCTCCGAACGGCGGTGAAGGCGAACGCATCGGGGCTGCGGCTTCTGCTGGGGCGGATGAAGGCCGCCGGCGAGATCGAGGAGGTCGCGCAGGGCGTGTGGAAGGCGACCGGCGCCGAGCCGATCAAGCGGGAGCGGCGCGCGCGTGTGAAGGCCGAGCCGCCCGAGCCGCAGCCTTTCGACTGTGGCGTGTTCTTGGACGGCACCGTGGTGATGACCGAGTCGATCTTGGGTGAGGACGGCGTGGTGCGTCTGACGAGCCAGGATGCCGAGCGGCTTCGCCAGCTGCTGAACCGTCACGCGCGGCGCGAAGCGCCCGAGCAGGCCGAGACGGCCGCATGACGTCCTTCGCCGACTTCGCATCCATCCACGGGCTGCTGGTGCAGCGCCCGCTGGAGGACGGTCGCATCCATCGGGTGCCGACCGAGGAGAAGCCCCGGCGACGCAACGGCACCTACCGATTCCTGGGCGACTGGGGGTGGGTGTGCAACTTCAACCGCGACGGTCAGGCGATCGTGTGGAAGCCCGAGCGGGCGGACGTGCGCGTGCGCCCGGCGCGGCAGGCCGACGTGGGCGCGCTGCTGGCGATGGAGCGGGCCGAGCGCGCGCAGGCCGCGAAGCAGGCGCAGGAGATCCTGGCGGGCTGCCAGTTCATGTCGCACCCGTACCTCGAGCGGAAGGGGTTCGCGCGCACGGGCGGCCTGGTGGTGCAGCACGCGGTGCTGGTGAGCCAGAACGGGCGCCCGATCGTGCTGGACGGTCGGCTGGCGGTGCCGATGCGCTGGTTCCGCGACACGCGCCAGCTGCGGTCGATCCAGTTCATCGCCGAGGACGGCTCGAAGCTGTTCCTGCCGGGCGGTGAGGCGCAGGAGGCGGTGCATGCGGTCGGCCCGTCGAACGCGGCCGAGACGTGGCTGTGCGAGGGGCTGGCGACCGCGCTGTCGGTGCAGGCGGCGCTCGCGGTGATGCACCGGCCAGCCCGCGTGATGGTGTGCTTCTCGGCGCACACGCTGGCGCGCGTGGGCGCGCAGCTGGAGGGCCGCGTGTTCGTGGTGGCCGATCACGACCGCCCGAACCCGCAGACGGGGCGCAGGGCCGGCCAGGAGGCCGCACGTGCCACCGGCAAGCCGTGGGTGGTGCCACCCCAGGAGGGCGACGACGCGAACGACCTGATGGCTCGCGAGGGCGTGTACCAGCTGGCAAACCTGCTGCGGGAGGCGCTGTGAGCTGAGCCGAAATTCATCGCCGGGCATAGGGAAGGGGCAACCGACCGAACGCACCCGGCGAGTAGTACCGCGGCAAGTCGAACGTGGAGTAGGCCGCAGCGTGGGTGGGAATGGATAGAGCGCACTCCGGGGGCCGCAACGCTCTGTTCAATGAACAGTCTGTCCAAGTCGCCGATCCGAAGCCATGGACTCAGGGTGGATCGGCCATCCCACGGTCCTCGCGCGAGTCGCGGGGCTGGGGGGTGGTGTGCCGGGGACCGAGCCGGATCTAGGGTGGTTAATGAGACAGCTACCTCACTTAACGAGATAGAGCGCGGAAGGTTAGTGATGACTCGCAAACGAACGCGGAAGAAGGTGGTGCGGTCCCGGCTCGGCTGGGTGATCGAACGGGCGCGCACGCTCGGCTTCAAGGTCGATCACGCGATGAGCTGGGAGAGCGTCGGGTTGGCGTGTGGTGCTACCGGCGTGCGGAACAAGCGCGACGCGCAGGCGTTTCTGCAGCAGAAGTTCGACATGGAGGTACGTCCGCCGCGGCGCGAGAAGACGCTTCGCAGCGCCCCGGGCGACTCGTGGAAGGCGCGTGCGCCAGACGTCAACAGCGATGCCTTCCTGGCCTCGTACGAGTGGCGGCGGGTCCGCATGGAGGCGTTGAAGCGGCACGGCGCGCGCTGCCAGTGCTGCGGGGCTACTCCGGCCGATGGCGTGCGGATGCACGTCGATCACATCAAGCCTCGGCGGCTGTTCCCGCAGCTGGCGCTCGATGTCGAGAACCTGCAGGTGCTGTGCGAGCTTTGCAACCACGGCAAGGGGAACTGGGACACGACCGACTGGCGCGGAGCGCATGAGCCGCGGCTGGAGGCGGAGCGCGATCTTGACCAGCGGCTGGCGCACTTGCTGGCCACCGACGATTGGGAGGGGTGAGGTGATGCAGAAGCGATGCGACGTGACGATCCAGGCGGCGGCGAACGGCTACATCGTCGATCCGAGCGGTCCGGCGCGCGAGAGTCAGCGCCGCGGCGGCGTGATGGTGTTCGACACGCTGGATCGGCTGCTGGACTTCCTGCGCGACCACTACGCGAAGGCCGACCCGCGGCAGAACGTGTCGGATCGGTTGGAGAGCGAGTTCGCGAGCGTCACGGCGCCCGTGTGGGCGAGGCCGCTGTGAAGGTCGTGTACGGATCAAAGTCGAAGAACGGGCGGGTGGTCGCGACGCCCCAGCAGCTGTTCGATCGGAACGTCGATCGTTGCGATGGGTGCTGGGAATGGCGCGGGTACCGTAACCCGAAGGGCTACGGGTTCACGCGTCCCGGCGGGCGCGGGGTCAAGGGCGTACTGGCGCATCGCCTGTCGTGGGAACTGCATCGGGGCGAGATCCCCGAAGGCATGCAAGTGCTGCATCGATGTGACAACCCGCCGTGCGTGAACCCCGAGCACCTGTTCCTCGGAACGAACCTCGACAACATTCGCGACCGTGTGGCGAAGGGGCGACCAGGCGGCTCTCAGGCGTGGACGACACCAATGCTCGGCGAGCGTCACCCGAACTGTCGCGTGTCCGGGGCGGTGGTCGAGGAGATCCGGAGGCGCTACGCAGCCGGTGAGGCGCCCGCGGCGATCGGGGTATCGCTCGGCGTCACGCGCCAGTACGCGTACCGGGTGGGCTGCGGGCGCTACCGGAGGGTGGCGTGATGCGCGTGATCTACGGTGTCGATCCGGGCGTCACGGGGGCGATGGCGGTGCTGGTGGACGGTCGGCTTGAGGTGCTGGTCGACATGCCATCGGCGCCGAACCCGAGCGGAAAGGGCAACCGGCTGGTGGCGGCGGAGCTGGCTGGGGTCGTGCGCGACGTGCAGCTGCGCTGGCCGATGTCGAGCGCCGAGCATGTGGCAGCGGTCGAGCGCGTGGGGGCGATGCCAACCGACAGCGGTCCTTCGGCGTTCGCGTTCGGGTATGCGGCCGGCGTGATCGAGGGGGTGCTGGCGGCGTCTGGGGTGGCCGTGGAGTTCGTGGCGCCGCAGAAGTGGAAAGCCGACATGGGTCTGGCCATGAAGCGCGAGAAGCCGCCCGAGGGGGAGACGACCCAGCAGGCGCGCGCGCGGCGCGGAGCGACGCAGTCGGCGGCGAAGGATGCCTCGCGGGGCATGGCGGCGCGGTTCTATCCCGCGATGGCCGGCGAGTTCGCGCGCAAGAAGGACGATGGGCGCGCGGAGGCCGTGCTGGTGGCGCGCTGGTACAGCCACAGGCGCGGCGATGCGGCGTGACGACCATTCCCTTGTACCCGGTCCCGCTGCATCCGCAGATGAAGTGGGCGGCGGAGATCGGGGTGATCGACTGGGTGGAGGCCCGGCAGCTGTCGCTGCTGGCGCCGTGGGACGACGAGACGACGGTGTCGGATCATGTGGCCCGAGCGATGCGGCGCTACCTGTTCTGGCTCCGCACCATGGACACGCCCCAGTAGGGTGCGGATGCGCGGAGGGAGCGGAATGTCCGCTGTTCAACACCCGGGAATGCGAGAGTTGCTTGGCCCGATGGCTGATGAGCTTGCCGAAGAAGACCTGGCGCCAGGAGCGGATAAAGGAGTACCGCGCGTCGCTGCCGCCGGCGTCGTGGTCGCGCGTCGAGGCGATGCTGCTGCCGTGGTGGGAGCAGCACCGGGCAGCAGTCCTCGCAAGGAGATCCCGCGCGACGTGATGTCGGTCCACGGCCGGCGCATCGATGACCTGTGCCGCTGGGGCTGGAGCTACCAGATGATCGGGAAGGTCGTCCAGTGCAACATCTCGGCGCTCTCGAGGATGCGGTCGAACCCGGCGTACCACCCGCACTACCTGCTCGGGCTCTCCCTCACGAAGCTGTGGATCCGCGAGGCCCGGCGCCGGCGCGAGATGCTTCGCGGCAAGGGGTAGCCGGGTAGGGTCGGCGCTGACCAACCAGACGCCGGCTAGCTCATGGCCAACCTGACGCTGTTCCCTGCTTCGTTCGCCAAGTCCGTGGCCACGGCCATCTCGGCCGCGTCGATGGGCGCGAAGCGAGCGGCGGGCGCGGCGCAGGTGTCCGCGTCGATCGGCCCTGCGTGGAGGCTGCGGATCCGGCGATCGGGGTCAGTCGTCGTGGACGTGGTCTTCCAGGGCGCGATGCCGGTGGTCAGCGGGGAAATCCCGATCCCAGCGTACTCGGTGCTGGCGCAGCTGGGCGCCGTCGACCTGAGCCTCGGCGGCTGGACGGTTCGGCTGGGGCGGGTGGACGAGACGGTGTACGTCGAGGGTGCGCTGGGTGGTGCGTCCAGCAGCGCGCCGTTCAAGCTGACGTCCAACATCTCGAGCGGCAAGGGGTTCGCCATCGGGAGCCTGGTGCTGCGCTTCGATGCGGCCATCGACGGCGACGTGAGCCGGGTGATCCCGCTGACGGCGCAGCAGGTTCTGGACGAGCTCGCACGTCCCAGCGATGCGCCGAGCGTCAACTGGGTCGCGTACGTCAACCAGCCGGCCTTCGTGCAGTTCGTGGGCGGGAACAACGCGGGCAAGGATCTGGCGTCGGTGAACCTGTGCGGGGCGACGGTGAAGGGCGCCACGAACCCGCTGTACTGGAAGGACGACGGCTCGGTGCTGGCGGCCTACAAGGACGCGGATCTGTGGACGCACATCACGCCGCTGCTGGTGGTGGGCGAGGAGGCGGCGCTGTCCAACATCGCCACGCGGGTGCATTCGGCGACGAACAGTGCCGTGTACACGAGGAGTCAGGTGGCGGCTGGGCGGCGACGCAGCACGGGCCAATGGGTGATCGTGAGGTGGCGCACGGACGGTCAGGTGTGGTTCCGCGTGTCGGAGAGCCTGTACCTGTACTCCGGCGACCTTGCGGCTGGCGATCTGGTGAGCAACGCGCCAGAGGGCGGAACGAAACTGCGGTGGCGGAACGCCGACGGGTTCGCGCGGCACTACGTGGGCTATGCGGATGGGGAGCCCGGGTTCCCGGTCGAGGGCAACGGCAACCGGATGTCGATGGGGCCGCTGTTCAACGACGTGGCCTGCTGGTTCACGGCGGTCGAGATCCGCGTGGGCCCGTGGGACGCCGCGCTGCCGTGGGATGCGAGCGCGTGTCGGCTCATCGCGCACTCCGGGATCGACCCGCACCCCACGCCGACCTCGACGGCGAGCGACGCCAATCAGCCCGCGATCATGCTGAGTCGGCAGGTTCGGCTGAGCCAGCAGTGGCAGTGGGTGATCGGCGCAACGATTCGCGATGGGGCTGTGTGTCGCCAGGACCATACGCACGCGGTCGCGGCCGATGCGGGCATCACTGCGGCGGAATTCCTGGCGAACCCTCCGCCTTTCCTGTTGTCGGCGTGACGGCCGGCCGTCTGGGGTAGCGCATGGCAGTCGACTTCATCAGGATCATCCGGGACGACATGGACCTGTTCCATGACGGCCCGAGCGGCGTGCTGGAGGTGCTGAACGGGTGGGGCTCGGGCGCGGAGACGCCGGCGGCCAACCCGAAGCCGTCCAGCTGGTCGGCCTACGTGATGTGGGGCCACCTGATGCGGGACGCGACCGGCGCGGTGGCATCGCTCTCGCCCAGCGACGCGGCGCTTCCGTGGCGCGACGGACGCGCGCGCACCGGCAACCGGGCGTCGAACACGCGCGCGCAGCTGCATCACCAGCAGATCCACTGGCTGCTGCCCGGGGGCGTGTGGCAGCTGGGCGAGTACCGGAGCTGGCTCAAGCCGGTGCTGTACCCGTTCAACTGGACCGAGGGCAGCGAGATCGACATGCCGGTGCCGAACTACCGGCAGACGGAGCCGCTGGGCGGGTCGTCCATGCGCGCGCTGAGTCTGGCGAACGACTCGCGCAACCCTGCGAACCCGAACCAGTACCGCGACCGCAGCTGGCACCCGTACGCGGATCGCCAGCCGGTGCCGGCGAACTATCTGGGGTGGGTGTCGTGCTACTTCGGGCGGCTGATCGTGGACGATCCGCTGCTGCCGGACGATCGCGCGCAGGCCAACCTGCTGGGCGGCTGCGCGCACGACTGGTACCTGGCGATGGACCTGGGCGGCGTGCCTCCGACCGCGGGGGTGAACGTCACGAACGCCGGGTGGTCGCGGCTGAAGTACCTGACGAACGACTGGCAGCTGTTCGCGCACACGAACCTGTCGGAGTCGACGCTGCGCGCGAACCCGCCGCCGATCGTGGGGCTGTCGCTGCTCGAGCCGTCGGCGGTGCCGGCCAACACGCGGATCTTCCCGGCGTCCGTGGCGAGGTCGGTGGCGCAGGCGGTGTCGTCGGCCGGCGCCGGCGGCAAGCGGCTGGCGGGCGCGCAAACGCTGTCGGCGGCGATCGGACCGTCGTACCGGGTGCGGTTGCGCCGCGCTGGCACGACGGTGCTGGATCTCGTGTACTC
>JAGPES010000015.1 GCA_018057015.1 Pseudomonadales bacterium
ATCCTGCATGATGCGTCCCGGCAGCTGCTGCAGGATGTCGGCCACGTCGTCCGGCTCGAGCTCCTCCATCAGGGCCAGCACTTCGTCGGCGTCCATCTGCTCGAGCAGCGCGCCCTTGACGTCGTCGCCGAGCTCCTGCAGCACTTCGCCTTCCTGCTCGGCGTCGATCAGCTGCCAGAGGATGTGGCGCGCGCGGGGCGGGGAGGATTCGAGCAGGTGCGCGACGTCGACCGCGCGAAGGTGGCTCAGCAGCCGCTTGACCGGTGCCAGCGTGCCGGCATCTATGGCCGCCAGCAGCTCGTCCAGGCGCAGACGGATATCGCTGCGCCCGGCAGGGGGCGTCATTCGTCTTCGCCGAAGCGGTCGTTGATCAACTCGGCGACCGCCTCCAGCGCTGCGTCCTGGTCATCGCCATCGGCGAGCACCGTTACCGGCGTGCCCTTGCCGGCGGCCAGCATCATCACCGCCATGATGCTCTTGGCGTCGGCGCCCTTGCCATCGCGCTCGATGCGCACCGCGCTGGAGAAATGACCGGCGGTCGCAACCAGCTTCGCGGCGGCGCGCGCGTGCAGTCCGAGGCGATTGATGATGACAAGTTCCCTGCGGACCATTATCAATTGTGCCTGTTGCCGGCGAGGTCGCGATGGCGCACCTGCACGCCCGGGAACAGGTCCCGGAAGTGGCGCTCGAGCTTCTCGCACATGTAGACGGAGCGGTGCTGGCCGCCGGTGCAGCCCAGCGCCACCGTGACGTAGCTGCGGCTGCTGCGCGCGAAGCACGGCAGCCAGCGTTCGAGGTAGGCGGTGATGTCGGCCAGCATGTCGCCGAACTCGGGACGCCCGTCCAGGAAGCTCGCGACCCCCGCGTCGAGGCCGCTCAGCTGGCGCAGTGCCGGGTTCCAGTGCGGGTTCGGCAGGCAGCGCAGGTCGAACACCATGTCGGCGTAGATGGGGATGCCGCGCTTGAAGCCGAAGGACTCGAGCAGGATCACCATGCCGGCCTCGGTTTCCACGGCCACCGTGCGCCCGACCAGTTCGCGCAGGTCGTGGGGCGACAACGCGCTGGTGTCGATGGTCAGGACCGCGCGCTCGGCGATCGCTGCGAGCAGCGGGCGTTCCGCCGCGATGGCCTCGTTCAGCGAGGTGCTGCGGTTGCTCAGCGGATGCTTGCGCCGCGTCTCGCTGAAGCGCCTGATCAGCGTCGCGTCATCGGCGTCGAGGTATATCACCTCGGTGGCGAGGTCCGTCGGCAGCATGCGCAGGATGTCGCCGAAGCGTGACAGGTGTGCGGCCATGTTGCGCGCGTCGATGCTCACGGCCATGCGCTTGTTCGCGATCCCGTCGCTTTCCCGGGCCTGCTCGATCAGTTCCGGGAGCAGCAGCGCGGGCAGGTTGTCGATGCAGTAGAAGCCCGCGTCCTCCAGCACGTGCAGGGCGGTGCTCTTGCCGGAGCCGGAGCGCCCGCTCACGATCACGAGCTTCGCGGGGCTGGGACCGGGGGTGGCGTCCATCGCGTTGCCTTCAGGTCGCGTCGGCCTGCGACCAGGCCGACAGCATCGTCGCGCGCAGCGACTCGTCGTCCTGGCACGCGCGCAGCCGCGCGCGCATCCCGGCGTCGCTGAACAGGCCCGCGAGGCGGGCCAGCAGGCGCAGGTGTTCGTCGGTGGCGCCATCGGGCACGACGAGCGCGAACACGATGTCCACCGGGTTGTCGTCGATGGCCGCGAAGTCCACGGGCCTGGCCAGCGTGAGCAGCGCCGCCATCGGGGCGGGGCAATCGGTCTGGCGGCAATGAGGAATGGCAATGCCCTCGCCGATGCCGGTGCTGCCGAGGCGCTCGCGCGCATTGAGGCTCTCGCAGAGCTGGTCCTCGATTTCCTTCCCGCGCTCGCCCGCGACGAGGCCCGCGATGGTCTCGAGCACCCGCTTCTTGCTGCCGCAGTCGGCGCCGCAGAGCACTCGCTGCGGCGCGAGCAGGGTGTCCAGCGCCGTCGTGGTCATGGCATTTACCCGGGCCTCAGCGCGACGCGACGCCCTGGTGGTGATCCTGGTTCTTGCCCTTGTGCTTGTTCAACTGGCGATCCAGCTTGTCGGTGAGCGCGTCGATGGCCGCGTACATGTCTTCCGACTCGGCGGCGGCGAACAGCTCGGCACCCGCCATGCGGATCGTGGCCTCCACTTTCTGGCGCAGCTTCTCCACGTTCAGCACCACGTCGGCGTGCGTGATGCGGGACTCGTGGCGCTGCAGCCGTCCCAGCTTGCTCGCGACATACTCGCGCAGCGGGTCGGTTAGCTCGACGTGGTGGCCGGTGATGTTGATCTGCATGGGGTTACTCCTGCTGTGGTCCCGGTTGCCCGGTGTGGTGCGTGCTGGCGCCGGGGTCCGCCGCCGCGCCGGCGGCGACACCCTCAGACCAGCTGTTTCCTTTCGTTGGACGGCGCAATACCCAGGGCCTCGCGGTATTTGGCGATTGTCCGCCGCGCCACGTTGATGCCCTGTTCTTCCAGTATGGATGCAATCTTGCTGTCGCTCAGCGGCTTGCGCGGGTTCTCCGCGCCGACCAGTTTCCTGATGATAGCCCGTATCGCCACCGATGAGCATTCTCCGCCGGCAGCGGTGCTCACGTGGCTGGAGAAGAAGTACTTGAGCTCGAATATCCCGCCGGGGGTGTACATGTATTTCTGCGTCGTGACCCGCGAAATGGTGGATTCGTGCATGTTCACCGCGGTCGCCACGTCGTGCAGGATCATCGGCCGCATGGCCTCGGGGCCATGCTCGAGGAATCCCTGCTGACGCTCGACGATGCAGCGCGCCACCTTGAGCAGGGTCTCGTTGCGGCTCTGCAGGCTCTTGATGAACCACTTCGCCTCCTGCAGGTTGTCACGCAGGAACACGTTGTCGGCAGAATTGTCGGCGCGCCGGATCATCGCCGCGTAGTAGGAATTGACGCGCAGGCGTGGCGCGATCTCGGGGTTCAGCTCCACCAGCCAGCGGCCGTTGCGCCTGCTCACGATCACGTCCGGGACGACGTATTCGGCCGCGCCCGCGCTGATCACGCTGCCCGGGCGCGGGTTCAGCTGCTGGATGCAGCGGATTGCCGCCTTGAGCTCCGGCTCGCCAATGTGCAGCCGCCGCATCAGCGTCGCGTAGTCCTTGGCGCCGAGCAGCTGGATGTGCTTGTCGATGATCATGCGCGCATGGCGCACGGCTGGCTCTTCGGGGTCGAGCTGGCGCAGCTGGATCAGCAGGCACTCGCGCAGGTCGCGCGCACCGACGCCCACCGGGTCGAAGTGCTGGATGCGGTGCAGCACCGCCACGATCTCGTCGG
The DNA here is from genome assembly GCA_018057015.1 of Pseudomonadales bacterium. Taxonomy (GTDB): domain Bacteria; phylum Pseudomonadota; class Gammaproteobacteria; order Pseudomonadales; family UBA5518; genus UBA5518. The sequence goes on from JAGPES010000015.1 coordinate 3,329, forward strand.
TCTCGATGCCGCTCTCGGGGCCGAAACCCTCGGCGATCTCCTCGATGCCCACGCTCAGCATGCCGTCGGCGTCGATGGCGTCGATGATCGATATTGCGATCATGCGGTCGGTCTCCGACATCGGGGTCAGGTTGAGCTGCCACAGCAGATGGTCGGAGAGCGTGGTGGCCTCGGCGGTGTACTGTTCGAAGTCCTGGCCCTCCTCGCCGCTGCCGGCGGGGCCCGCGCCGCCAGCCTCGTAGATGTCGTCCCAGCTGGTATCCACGGCGAGGTCTGCCGGCATCGATTCGGCGGCAACGTCATCGACCGTGTCCGGCTCCGCTGCCTCGCGTTCCGTCGCTCCGGGAGTCTCCTCCGGGAGCTCCTGCTGCGAACTCGCCATGCCCGGCACGATGTCGTCTGCCGGCGCGCTCTCGACCAGTTCCAGCAGCGGGTTGCTGTCGAGCGCCTCCTGGATTTCCTGCTGCAGGTCTAGCGTGGACAACTGGAGCAGTCGTATCGCCTGCTGCAACTGGGGCGTCATGGTCAGGTGCTGACCCAGTTTCAGCTGCAGCGACTGCTTCATGAGCGGCGTACACGAATCCTGTCGGTGACGGCGGCCAAATCGGGAAAGGGCGAGTGGCAGATTCAGTGTAGACGGCGTGACAAGGCCATGCAACAGTCGAGCCAGCTCGCGCCTCTCACATGCGGAACTGCTGTCCCAGATACACTTCCCGGACCTTGTCGTTGGCCAGGATGGCGGCGGCGTCGCCCTCGGTGATGATGTGGCCCTCGCCCACTATGTAGGCGCGCTCGCAGATGTCCAGGGTCTCGCGCACGTTGTGGTCGGTGATCAGCACGCCGATGCCGCGCGATTGCAGGTGGCGCACTATGTCCTTGATATCCTTGACCGATATCGGGTCGACGCCGGCGAAAGGCTCGTCGAGCAGGATGAACGACGGGTCGCTGGCGAGCGCGCGCGCGATCTCCACGCGCCGCCGCTCGCCGCCCGAGAGCGCCATGCCGCGCGCGTCGCCGAGGTGCGTGAGGTTGAATTCCTGCAGCAGTTCCTCGAGCTTCTCCTGCATGCGCTGACGGCTCAGCGTCCTGCGCGTCTGCAGGATCGCGAGAATGTTCTCCGCCACCGTGAGTCGCCGGAACACCGAGGCCTCCTGCGGCAGGTAGCCGATGCCCTTGCGCGCGCGCCCGTACATGGGCAGTCGCGTGATGTCCTCGCCGCCGAGCAGGATGCGCCCGGAATCGGCCGGCACGATGCCGAGGATCATGTAGAAACAGGTGGTCTTGCCGGCGCCGTTGGGGCCGAGCAGGCCCACGATCTCGCCGCTGTCCATGGTGATCGAGACATCGCGGATGACCTTGCGGCCGCGGTAGGACTTCGCAAGGTTCAGCGCCTCAAGGCGCGCCATCGGGGGCTGCCTCCACCGGCGGCGGCTGTGGCTGGGCGCCGGCGTCCGGAGCCGGCGGCGCGGCATGCCTCGGCTGGATCACCATCTTCACCCGCGATGCGCCCGATTCCGCGCTGCCGGCGCTCGCCTTGACGCGCTGCTCCTGCACGAAATACTCGATGCGCTCGCCCTTGACCGTCGAGCCCTCCTGGATCACCGCGGCCTTCTCGATCAGCGTCAGGATCTCGCGCACCACGTCGTACTGGATCGTGATCGCGCGCGCGTAGACGGGCTCGCGCTCGGGCGAAGGTTTCTGGTGCATCTTCGCGGGCGAGCCGACGGCGTCGATGCGGTTGACCTGGTCGCCGTCCATCGCGATCGTCACGCGGTCGGCCGATATGTGCAGGCTGCCCTGGTCGATCTCCACGTCGCCGGTGTAGACGGTGATGCCCTTGCGCTCGTCGCGCTCGGCGCGGTCGGACTGGATGTAGATCGGCTGGTTGCGATCCTCGGGCAAGGCGAATCCCGGCTGCGGCGCCAGCGCGCCCCACAATGCGAGCGCCGTGGCGCCGGCCACTATCGTGCGCAACCCCTGCCGGCTCATGCGCAATATCCCTGTCTCGAAGCCCACCGGTCCTCCGCTTTATCCGAGTCGATCATATACCACTGCCGTCGTGGCCCGCATTTGCGTCCGCCCCGGGGAGATAGGTGGCGAGCGCCCGCGCCCACTGGTCGCGCGCGCGCAGCAGCATCTCGCAGGCCTCGCGCACGGCACCGTCGCCGCCGCGGGCGCTGCTCTGCCACGCGGCGCGGCACGCGACCTCGCTGCTGGCATTGGCCACCGTCATGCCGAGCCCCGCCGCCATGATCGCGCGCAGGTCCGGCAGGTCGTCGCCCATGTAGGCGGTCTCGGCGAGCGTCAGCCCCGTGCCGGCCAGGAGTTCCCGCAGCGCCTCGAGCTTGTCTTCGCGACCCTGCACGCAGTGGTCGATGCCCAGTTCGCGCGCGCGGCGCTCCACCGCGCCCGAGCGGCGCGCGGTGATGATGGCCACCTGGATGCCGCAGTGTCGCACCAGCTTGATGCCCAGCCCGTCGAGGATCGAGAAGCTCTTCATCTCCTCTCCCTCGCCGCTGTAGTGGATGCGGCCATCGGTCAGCACGCCGTCGACGTCGAGCGCCAGCAGGCGGATGCGCCGGGCGATGGCCTTCAGTTCCTCGGTCATGCGTGGCTCCGGGGCGCGGGCGCGATCAGGCGATGCCCGCGCGCAGCAGGTCGTGCAGGTGGATGACGCCAGTGGGGCGACGTTCGTCGTCGAGCACGACCAGCGAGGTGATCTTGCTCCCCTCGATGAGGTGCAGTGCCTCCGCGGCCAGCGCCTCGCCGTTGACGGTCTTGCAGCGCGTCGTCATGAAGTCGCCGATGGGCTCGTGCTGGAAGTCGATGCCGCGGTCGAGCGCGCGGCGCAGGTCGCCGTCGGTGAAGATGCCGAGCAGGCGACCCTCGGGGTCGGTCACGGTGGTCATGCCGAAGCCCTTGGCCGTCATTTCCAGCAGTGCCTCGCGGATGATGGTCTGCGGCGGCACGCGCGGGACCTCGCGGCCCTGGTGCATGATGTCGTTGACCCGCAGCAGCAGCTTGCGTCCGAGGGCGCCGCCGGGGTGGGAGAACGCGAAATCCTCGGCCGAGAAGCCGCGCGCCTGGAGCAGCGCGATCGCGAGCGCGTCCCCCATGACCAGCGCCACGGTCGTGCTGGAGGTCGGGGCGAGGTCGAGCGGGCAGGCCTCGGTCTCCACGCCGACGTCGAGGTTCACGTCGGCCAGGCGCGCCAGGGTCGATTCGGGCTTGCCGGTCATGGCGATCAGGCGCGCGCCCATGCGCTTGATCAGCGGCAGGATCGTGAGGATCTCGGGCGTGGTGCCGGAATTCGACAGCGCCAGCACCGCGTCCTTGCCGGTGATCATGCCGAGGTCGCCGTGGCTCGCCTCGCCGGGGTGCACGTAGAACGCCGGCGTCCCCGTGCTCGCCAGCGTGGCCGCTATCTTGTGGGCGATGTGCCCCGACTTGCCCATCCCGGTGACGACCACCCGCCCGCTGCAGGCGAGAAGGATTTCGCAGGCGCGCACGAAGGATTCATCGAGCCGCGCGCGCAGTCGCGCCACGGCTTCGATCTCCATTGTCACGGTACGTTGCGCGGACTGCAGGTGGGGCGAACTGGCGAAGGCGTTGTCCAAGCTCATGGTCGGTCTCGCCGGGCGCTCGTGCTCGTGGCGCGGCACTGGCGCCGCGGGCCGCGAAGGGGCGGGCGCCGGGGCGTCGTGCAGTGCAGGCAATTGGCGGTGAAAGTCACGGAAGCCGGAGTTCACTGTGGTTCGGTCGGGCGCGTATGATACCGGTTTTCCGGATTCAATGCCGTGCTGCGGCGGGTCGGACCCTGCGGGTCAGCGGCGTCCGTGACCGCGCAGCACGGCTTTCGTCGCATCGATACGGGGTCAAGCGCAATGACGGAAGACGAAATCAGGGCTCTGGTGGCGGCCGGCATGCCGGGCGCCGAGGTCGCGGTGGGCGGTGACGGTTACCACATCGAGCTGGCGGTGGTCAGCGACGCATTCGAGGGCCTCAGCCGGGTCAGGCGCCAGCAACTCGTCTACGGCGTGCTTGCCGACGTGATCCGCTCCGGTGCGCTGCACGCGGTGAACATCCGGGCGCAGACGGTGGCCGAGAGCCAGGCGGCTAATTGAGGCGGGACGCTGCGGCGATGGACAAGTTCTCTATCCACGGTGGCAAGCGTCTGGAAGGCGAGGTTCGCATTTCCGGGGCCAAGAACGCGGCCCTGCCGATCCTCGCCGCGACGCTGCTGAGCGCCGGCACGCTGCGCATCCGCAACGTGCCGCACCTGCAGGACATCACGACGATGATCGACCTGCTGGCCAGCATGGGCGTCGTGGTGCAGCGTGACGGGAGCCTCGGGCTGACGGCGAGCGCGGCGCAGGTGGGCAGCTTCACGGCGCCCTACGAGCTCGTCAAGACGATGCGGGCCTCGATCCTGGTGCTGGGGCCGATGCTGGCGCGTTTCGGCCAGGCGCAGGTGTCGTTTCCCGGCGGCTGCGCGATCGGCAGCCGTCCCATCGACCTGCACCTGCACGGCCTGCAGGCCATGGGTGCCGAGATCGGCATCGACGGCGGCTACATCAACGCCCGCGTCCCGGGGCGGCTGCGCGGCGCACACGTGCTGTTCGACAAGGTCACCGTGGGCGGTACCGAGAACCTGCTGATGGCCGCCTGCCTCGCCGACGGACGGACGGTGCTGGAGAACGCGGCGCGCGAGCCCGAGATCGTCGACCTGGCGCACTGCCTGCAGCGCATGGGCGCGCAGATCGGCGGTGTGGGCACCGACACGCTGGTGGTCGACGGTGTCGAGCGCCTGCACGGCTGCGAGTACACGGTGATGCCGGACCGCATCGAGACCGGCACCTTCCTGGTCGCCGCGGCGGCGACGCGCGGCCGGGTGCGGCTGCGCGACACGCGTGCCGACATCCTCGAGGCCGTGCTGGTCAAGCTGGCCGAGGCGGGAGCGCGCATCGAGCAGGGCGAGGGCTGGCTCGAGATCGACATGCAGGGGCGGCGCCCGCGCGCGGTCAGCATCCGCACCGCACCCTATCCCGCGTTCCCGACCGACATGCAGGCGCAGTTCACCGCGATGAACGCGGTCGCCGAGGGCACCTCGACGATGACCGAGACCATCTTCGAGAACCGCCTGATCCAGGTGCACGAGATGAACCGGATGGGTGCGCACATCGTGGTCGAGGGGCATACCGCCATCGTCGAGGGCGTGCCCGCGCTGCGCGGGGCGCCGGTGATGGCCACGGACCTGCGCGCCTCGGCCAGCCTGGTGATCGCCGGGCTCGTGGCGCAGGGCGAAACCGTGGTCGAGCGGATCTACCACATCGATCGCGGTTACGAATGCATCGAGGAGAAACTGCAGATGCTGGGCGCCGACATTCGCCGGGTGCGCGCATGAGCGCCCCGGCCGGCAAGCCGCTGACGCTGGCGCTGACGCGCGGGCGCATTCTCAAGGACTGCCTTCCGCTGCTGGCTGTGGCCGGCATCGTGCCCGAGGAAGACCCGGGTTCGAGCCGCAAGCTGGTGATCGGCACCAACCGCCCGGATGTCAGGCTGCTGGTGCTGCGCGGCTCCGATGTCTCGGTGTACGTGCGCCACGGCGCGGCCGATGCGGGCGTGGTGGGACGCGACATGCTGCTCGAGGCCGGCAGCGAGGGCCTCTACGAGCCGCTCGATCTCGGCATCGCGCGCTGCCGGCTGATGACGGCCGGCCTGGTCGAGCGCGCACCGTTGCGCGCGCGGGTGCGCGTGGCCACGAAGTTCGTCAACGTGGCGCGGCGTTTCTATGCCGCCCAGGGCCTGCAGGCCGACATCATCAAGCTCTACGGCGCGATGGAGCTGGCCCCGGTGCTGGGGCTCGCCGAGCGCATCGTCGATATCGTCGACACCGGCAACACGCTGCGCGCCAACGGCCTCGAGCCCATCGAGACCATCGCCGAGATCAGTTCGCGGCTGGTGGTCAACAAGGCCGCGATGAAGCTGCGGCCCGGCCCGCTGGGCGAGTTGATCGAGGGCCTCGCCGCCGCGGTCGGGCAGCGCGATGCGGCCGTGCGCCAGGGCGCGGCATGATGCGCCGGCTCGACGCGTCGGCGCCCGGCTTCGCGGGCGAACTCGAGGCGCTGCTGGATTTCAGCGCGCAGCGCGACGCCGGTGTCGTGGAGCGGGTCGCGGCGATCATCGCCGACGTGCGCGCGCGCGGCGACGCGGCGCTGCTCGAATACACCAATCGCCTGGATGCGCGCGAGCTCGCCGATGCGGCCGCGCTGGAGATAACGGGCGCGGCGCTGGCGCAGGCGGAGGCGCGCATTCCCGCGCAGCTGCGCGAGGCGCTGCAGGCGGCCGCGGCGCGCATCGAGTCCTATCACCTGCGCCAGCGCCAGGAATCATGGCAATACCGCGACGCCGACGGCACGCTGCTCGGCCAGCGCATCACCGCGCTCGATCGCGCCGGCCTCTACGTGCCGGGCGGCAAGGCGAGCTATCCCTCGTCGGTGCTGATGAACGCCATCCCGGCGCGGGTCGCCGGCGTGGGCGAACTGGTGATGGTGGTGCCGGCGCCGCGCGGCGAGCTGAACGACGTGGTGCTGGCGGCTGCTGCAATTGCCGGCGTGGATCGCGTGTTCACGATCGGCGGGGCGCAGGCGGTGGCGGCGCTCGCTTTCGGTACGGCCACGGTGCCGCGCGTCGACAAGATCGTCGGTCCCGGCAACGTGTACGTCGCCGAGGCCAAGCGCCAGGTGTTCGGCGAGGTGGGCATCGACATGATCGCCGGCCCCTCGGAGATCGCGGTGATCTGCGACGGCGGCACCGATCCGGAGTGGATCGCGCTCGACCTGTTCTCGCAGGCCGAGCACGACGAGCACGCGCAGGCCCTTCTGATCAGCCCGGACGCCGCCTTCCTCGATGCGGTGGCGCGCTGCATCGAGCGCCTGCTGCCGACGATGGCGCGCGCGGCCATCATCGGGCGGTCGCTGCGCGCGCGCGGCGCTCTTGTCCTCGTGCGCGATCTTGCCGAAGCGGCCGACATATGCAACCGCATCGCGCCGGAACACCTTGAGCTGTCGGTCGCCGAGCCCGAGCAGTTGCTCGCGGCGATACGTCACGCCGGCGCCGTGTTCCTCGGACGCCACACGCCGGAGGCCATCGGTGACTACTGCGCCGGACCCAGTCACGTGCTGCCTACGGCCGGCACGGCTCGGTTCGCCTCGCCGCTGGGCGTGCACGATTTCCAGAAGCGCAGTTCGCTGATCGGCTGCTCGCCGGCCGGAGCCGACCGCCTGGGTGGCCTCGCGCGCGTGCTCGCGCAAGCCGAGTCGCTGCAGGCGCACGCGCTGTCGGCCGCGGCGCGGGTGCGCAAAGCCGGAGCGCCAGGGTGACGAAACGCGACGCCGCGGACTGGGTGAACGCACTGGTGCGCGCCGACGTGCGTGCGAGCGCGGCCTACCACGTCGCCGACGCGCGCGGCATGGTCAAGCTCGACGCGATGGAGAACCCGTTCGCGCTGCCCGCGGAGTTGCAGGCGCTGCTCGCCGGGCGGGTCGCAGCCGCGGCGCTGAACCGCTACCCCGATGCCGGGGCGACGGCGCTGGGCGCACGCATCCGCAGCGTGTTCGGCATCGATCCGCGCTGGGGCATCCTGCTCGGCAACGGCAGCGACGAGATCATCCAGATGCTGGTCGCCGGCGTGTCGGGGCCGGGGTGCTGCGTGCTCGCCCCGGCGCCTTCCTTCGTGATGTTCCGCCTGATTTCGCAGTGGCTGAACGTGCGCTTCGAGGAGGTGACGCTGCGGCCCGACTTCCAGCTCGACGTGACCGCGATGCTGGCGGCGATAGGGCGCCAGCGGCCGCGCCTGATCTTCCTGGCCTGTCCGAACAACCCCACCGGCAACCTGTTCGACGAGGCGAGCCTGCGCGCGGTGCTGGAGGCGGCCGACGCGCTGGTCGTGATCGACGAGGCCTACCTCGCATTCGCCTCGCGCGACCACACGGCGCTGCTCGCCGAATACCCGAACCTGCTGATCATGCGCACGCTGTCGAAGCTCGGGCTCGCCGGGCTGCGCCTGGGCTACCTGATCGGCGACCCGCGCTGGATCGCGGAATTCGACAAGATCCGCCTGCCGTACAACATCGGCACCCTGAACCAGGTCGCGGCCGAGGTGGCGCTGGAGCATTTCGGCGTGCTCGATGCGCAGACGCGCCTGATCGTGGCCGAGCGCGACCGCCTGTTCGCGCGGCTGCAGGCCGATGCCAGGCTGCATTGCTGGCAGAGCGAGGCGAACTTCCTGCTGGTTCGCCCGCGCGCGGCATCGGCGCGGGCCGTGCATGCCGGCATGGCGCGGCGCGGCGTGCTGGTGAAGTGCCTCGACGGTGGGCACCCGCTGCTGGCCAATTGCCTGCGCCTCACCATCGGCGCTCCGGCCGAGAACGACCTCATGCTCGCGGCGCTCGACGCCGCGCTGGCAGACCAGGACCCGTGAGGCTTTCGGCGCCCGTTGCGAAGGCGTCGAATCCCCTGCCGGCTCTCAGTCCTGGGGGCGCTGCCCCAGCGTCCCGGCGAGTCGTTTCAACTGCCCGTCGCGATAAATCTCCAGTTCGAACGGGTCCCCCGGGGCCATCAGTGCGATGCGGTACATCGCGTTGCGTCCCTGGCTGGTCGCCGTTCCGTTCAGCGTGAGCAGGATGTCGCCGGGATGCACGCCTGCAGCCTGCGCCGGGCTGCCCGGCTCGACGTCGCTCACGATCAGTCCGGTGTGCGCGCCATCGGCGGTGACGATGCGCGCCGGCAGTGGTTGCGCCTCGACGCCGAGCCAGCCGCGCACCACGTAGCCGTGCGCGACGATGTCGCGCAGCACCTTGATCGCGTAGTCGGCCGGGATCGCGAGACCGATTCCCTGCCATTCGCCCGAGCGCGAATAGATCGCGGTGTTGATCCCGAGCAGGTTGCCGTGCGCATCGAGCAGCGCGCCGCCGGAGTTGCCGGGATTGATCGCGGCATCGGTCTGGATGTAGTTCTCGTAGGCATTCAGCTGCAGGCCGAAGCGTCCGGTCGCACTGATGATCCCCTGCGAGACGCTCTGGCCGAAGCCGTAGGGGTTGCCGATCGCCAGCACCACGTCCCCGACGTCAGCCGCCTCCGGGTTGCCGACCGGGATCGGCTGCAGTTGCGGCAGGTCGATATCGAGCACCGCGAGGTCGGTGTCGGGATCGGTGCCGATCACGGTCGCCATCGCATCGCGCCCGTCCGCGAGCTGCACCAGGATCTCCCTGGCGCCCGCGATGACGTGGTTGTTGGTGAGCAGGTAGCCGTCGTCGGACATGATCACGCCGGAGCCGAGGCTGCGCTGGATGCGCTCGCGTTGCGGCGCCGTGCCGCGCCTGAACAGCCGCTGGAAGACCGGCTCGTCGAACAACGGGTTGTAGGGACGACGGATGACCTTGCGGGTGTAGATGTTGACCACCGCGGGCGTGGCGCGACGCACGGCCGCGGCGTAGGAGGCCGGCGCACCGGCAGCTGCGACATCGGCGGTCGCCGCCGGTCGCCCGGCGAGTTCGCGATAGTGCAGGGTCTGCAGGATCAGCAGGGCCGCCATCAGTCCCGTGGCGACCGGCCACCCCAGCGCGCGCCAGCCGTTCAAGCCCGGCGGTTCCGTCGCGGACCAGCCCTGGGCGCGGGTTCGCGCTCAGCCGGCATGGACCCGTTCCAGGTCGTACTCCTCGTTGAGCATCCCGGGCTGTTGCGGCGAAGTGCGCGGTGCATAGTCCAGTGGCGGGCTGACGGCGCCCGGAACGGCCGCGCGATAACCCGGGCCACCGAGGCTGGTGAGCAGCGGGGGCTCCTCGCCGGGCTGGCGCGGCTCGCACAGTCCCAGCGCGCCTTGCGCGAGGTGCTGGTGCAACTCGCGGTAATCTTCCGTCAACCGGTTGACCCGTTCCGCCGTACCCTTGAAGTGCGAGGTGACCTGCGCCTTGTAGTCGCGCAGCGCCAGTTCGTTCTCGAGCAGTCGCCGTTCCAGGTCCCGCTGGCGCTGTTCCGCGGGATCGGCATAGCGGCGGATCACCCAGCCGGCTGCGGCGCCGGCCAACAGGCATGCGATGGCGGTGATCCAGAAGGCGGCAGAACTGTACAACGGGACGACTCCCCAGGGTGTGACCGGCGTGATGGGTGCGAGTATAGCCACTAAGCCCGGGCCGAGGTAGGCGCACGGGGGTTGCGCACGGCGGTTGCGACCACGGGGGCGCGTCTATACATTGCGCAACCGCGTGGAGGGGGTTGATCGTGGGTGAGCGAACGGAAATGGGACCGGCGGAACGCTATCGCGCGGAATTGGGGCGACCCGGCTTCGTGCACGACCCGGCGCAGGAGCGGGCGGCCGCGCAGTTGCAGCGCGTCTACGAGGAACTCACGGCGCGGCCCGCGCGCGGCCGCATGCGGCGGCTGGTTTCGCGGGTCGCGGGCGACAGTCGCGAGCCGGTCGCGGGGCTTTACCTCTGGGGCGGGGTCGGGCGCGGCAAGACCCACCTGATGGACCTGTTCTACGACAGCATCCCCTTCGAGGAGAAGCTGCGCACCCACTTCCACCGCTTCATGCAGCGCGTGCATCGCGAGTTGCGCGACTGCGCCGGGGAGAAAAACCCGCTCAGGCTGGTCGGGAAGAAGATCGCGCGCGAAGCCCGCCTGCTGTGCTTCGACGAGTTCTTCGTCGCCGACATCACCGATGCCATGCTGCTCGCGGGCCTGTTCGAGGAGCTGTTCGCGCGCGGCGTGACGCTGGTGGCGACATCCAACGTGGTGCCCGACGATCTCTACCGCGACGGCCTGCAGCGGGCGCGTTTCCTGCCGGCGATCGCCATGATCAAGCAGCACACGCGCGTCATCAACGTGGATGGTGGCATCGACCACCGCCTGCGCCTGCTGGAGCAGGCGGAGCTCTACCACTGCCCGCTGGGCGACAGGGCCGAGGAGAGCCTGATGCGCAGCTTCACCAGCCTGGCGCCCGAACAGCCCGTGCGCGAGCGCGTGCTGGAGGTGGAGGGGCGGGCGATCCGCACGCGTTTCTGCGCCGACGACGTGGTATGGTTCGACTTCGGAGAGCTGTGCGACGGACCGCGCAGCCAGAATGACTACATCGAGCTGGCACGCGAGTTCCACGCGGTGCTGGTGGGCGGGGTGCCGGTGTTCACCGCGGACAAGGACGACCAGGCGCGGCGCTTCATCAACCTGGTGGACGAATTCTACGACCGCAACGTCAAGCTGGTGCTGTCGGCGGCCGCGCCGCTCGACGCGCTCTATGCCGGCGGACGGCTCGGTTTCGAGTTCCAGCGCACCGTCAGCCGCCTGATGGAGATGCAGTCGCACGAGTACCTGGCGCGCGCGCACCGCGCGTGAGCGCGGGCGACGTGAAAATTCCCGGCTTCACGCTTGTCCGGGCCAATTTCCATGGTGTAGTATTCGCACCCTTTTCCGGGCCCTTTCCCGTCGAGGCGAGCAGATGAAGACAATTTCCGCCAAACCCGGCAGCGTCGAGCAGTCGTGGTACGTGGTCGATGCCGAAGGCCAGACGCTTGGCCGCATGGCCAGCGCCATTGCGTCGCGCCTGCGCGGCAAGCACAAGGCCGAGTTCACCCCGCACACGGATACGGGTGATTTCATCGTCGTCGTGAATGCCGAGAAGGTGCACGTGACCGGCAACAAGGCGAAAGCCAAGATCTATCACCACCACACGGGCTACCCCGGTGGTCTGAGGTCGATCAGCTTCGAGAAGCTGATCGAGAAGGCGCCCGAGCAGGCAATTGAACTGGCGGTCAAGGGAATGCTCCCGAAGAACCCGCTGGGCCGGGCCATGGCGCGCAAGCTGAAGGTGTACTCTGGCAGCGAACACCCGCACGCGGCGCAGCAACCGAAAGCACTCGAGTTCTGACTGGAAAACACACATGGCCGCTACGCAGTATTACGGAACCGGACGACGCAAGACCGCCACTGCCCGAGTCTTTCTGAGGCAGGGGCGCGGCGCCATCTCCATCAATGACCGCCCGCTGGAGCAGTATTTCGGGCGTCAGGTGGCACGCATGATCGTGCGCCAGCCGCTCGAGCTGGTCGGGCTGGGCGAGAAGTTCGACATCCACGTCTCGGTCGCGGGCGGCGGCAGCTTCGGCCAGGCGGGCGCGATCCGTCACGGCATCACGCGCGCCCTGATCGAATACGACGAGACGCTGAAATCCGCGCTGCGCCAGCAGGGTTACGTGACCCGCGACGCGCGCGAGGTCGAGCGCAAGAAGGTCGGCCTGCGCAAGGCGCGCAAGCGTCCGCAGTACTCCAAGCGCTGATCGCATTGCGCTGCCGGCACCCCGCGACGGGGAGCGGCGATCGAAACGCCCGGATCAGCGATGGTCCGGGCGTTTTCTTTTCCGGCGATCCGGGCCGGCGGGTGCTTTTGGCGAGGACAGCGCAATATCCCCAAATTCCTTGTAACGGGCAGGGAATTTCTTTAGCATTCCGGCCGCAAATTTCACCGGGTCGCGCAGTGTCGCGTTCATCCAGGATTGGAGAATCTCCCTCGTGAGTAATCAAGGCGTTAACAAGGGGAGGCGGCAGTTCCTGACCGCTGCCACCTCGGTCGTGGGTGCGGCTGGCGTCGTCGGCGTAGCCGTGCCGTTCGTGGCTTCCTGGAATCCGAGTGCGAAGGCCAAGGCGGCCGGCGCACCGGTCAAGGCGGACATCAGCAAGCTCGAGCCCGGCCAGATGGTCGTGGTGGAGTGGCGGGGCAAGCCGGTCTACGTGGTGCGCCGCACGCAGGAAACGCTGGACGCGCTCTCGACCCCCGCGCTGGTCGACGTGCTGCGCGACCCGGAATCGGCGGAGTCCGCGCAGCCTGCCTACGTCGCGGGCGCTGCGCGCTCCATCAAGCCCGAATTCCTGGTGCTGGTGGGCCTGTGCACGCACCTGGGCTGTGCGCCGAAGTATCGCCCCGACGTCGGCGCGACCGACCTCGGCGGGGACGATTGGCTCGGTGGCTTCTTCTGCCCCTGCCACGGTTCGAAGTTCGATCTGGCCGGGCGCGTGTACAAGGGCGTGCCGGCGCCGCTGAACCTCGAGGTGCCGCCGCACAACTTCGAGAGCGACAGGGTTCTGGTAATCGGCGTTGATCAGGAGACCGCGTAATGAACTGGCTGATTGGTCTGCGGGACTGGGTCGATGCGCGTCTTCCCATCGTGCGCGCGTGGGACACCCACATGGGCAAGTACTACGCGCCCAAGAACTTCAACCTGTGGTTCTTCTTCGGCGTGCTGTCGCTGCTGGTGCTGGTCAACCAGCTGCTGACGGGCGTCTGGCTGACGATGAGCTTCGAGCCCTCGGCCGAGCGCGCCTTCGCGTCCGTCGAGTACATCATGCGCGACGTGGAGTACGGCTGGCTGATCCGCTACATGCACTCCACGGGGGCATCGGCGTTCTTCGCGGTGGTGTACCTGCACATGTTCCGCGGGCTGCTCTACGGCTCGTACCGCAAGCCGCGCGAGCTGGTATGGATCTTCGGCATGGCCATCTACCTGATGCTGATGGCCGAGGGCTTCCTGGGCTACGTGTTGCCCTGGGGCCAGATGTCGTACTGGGGGGCGCAGGTGATCATCTCGCTGTTCGGGGCGATTCCGTACTTCGGCGAGGACATCGTGCAGTGGATCCGCGGTGACTACCTGATCTCGGGCATCACGCTCAACCGCTTCTTCGCGCTGCACGTCGTCGCGGTGCCGATCATCCTGCTCGCGCTGGTGCTGTTGCACATCCTGGCGCTGCACGAAGTCGGCTCCAACAACCCCGACGGGGTCGAGATCAAGAAGAAGAAGGATGCCAACGGCGTCCCGCTCGACGGCATCGCGTTCCATCCGTACTACACGGTGCACGACCTCGTGGGCATCGCGGTGTTCCTGGCCGTGTTCTGCTCGATCATCTTCTTCATGCCCGAGATGGGCGGCTACTTCCTCGAGCACGCCAACTTCGAGGAGGCCAATTCGCTGAAGACCCCCGCCCACATCGCGCCGGTCTGGTACTACACGCCGTTCTACTCGATGCTGCGCGCGGTGCCGGACAAGTTCGGCGGCTTCGTGGTCATGGCGGCGGCGATCGCGATCATGTTCGTGCTGCCCTGGCTCGACCGCAGCCCGGTCAAGTCCATCCGCTACAAGGGCATGTTGAGCCGCGCGGCGATCGTGATCTTCGCGGCCTCGTTCATCATCCTGGGCGTGCTGGGCGTCAAGGCCCCGACCCCGGAGCGCACCTTCCTGGCGCAGGTCTGCACGGTGCTGTATTTCGCGTTCTTCCTCCTGATGCCGGTCTACACCTCGATCGAGAAGACGAAGCCGGAGCCGTCGCGCGTCACGATGGACGGCGGCATCGGGCCGTGGAAGTTCCTGGGCGCGATCGTGCTGGTGGGACTGATGGCCTTCCTGCCGCTGAAGGCAGTGGGAGCCGAAGCGCAATTCGATTGCGGCACGATCCCGTGCGACGAATTCACGCCGGCGCTGGAGGACAAGGCCTCGCTGCAGCGCGGTGCGAAGTACTACATGAACTACTGCATGGGCTGCCATTCGCTGAAATACGCGCGCTACGAGCGTACCGCGACGGACCTGGGCATTCCGCTGCCGCTGGCGGAGCAGCACCTGATATTCGACCAGACCAAGATCGGTGAACTGATGGAGAACGCGATGCCCGTGCCGCTCGCGAAGAAGTGGTTCGGCGCGCCGCCTCCCGACCTGACGCTGATCTCGCGTGCCCGCTCGCCCGAATACATCTACACCTACCTGCGCAATTTCTATCGCGATGATTCGCCGGCGCGTCCGTGGGGCGTGAACAACCGCGTGTTCCCGGACGTCGCGATGCCGCACGTGCTGATCGAACTGCAGGGCCTGCCCGAGTGCGCGCCCGGCCCGGTGCTGGCGCACAACGGCGGCGTCAAGCGTGACCCGCTGACGGGAGAAGACCTGCTGGAAGACCCCTGCGGGCGCTTGAAGGTCACGCAGGCCGGGAGCATGACGTCGGCGGAATTCGACACCGCGATGGCGGACCTGGCGAGCTTCCTCGCCTACGTGGCCGAGCCGATGGCGCTGGAGCGCAAGCGGATGGGCGTCTACGTGCTGCTGTTCGTGGCGTTCTTCGGGGTGTTCGCCTACCTGCTGAACCGCGAATACTGGAAAGACGTCCACTGAGGCCATGCAAGCCGCCGTGCCATGCGCGGTGGCGACGACTTCCTTCCCCATGCGCTCCGGCAGGGATATCAGGGAGGTGCTGGCCAGGCGCGCGGCGATGACGCTGTTCTCCGGCGCCCGCTGCCATTACAGCCACCGGGTGCGCATCGTGCTGGCGGAGAAGGGTGTCACAGCGGACGTGATCGATGTCGATGGCCGGGACTATCCCCCGGCACTCGCCGAGATCAATCCCTACAGCAGCCTGCCGCTGCTGGTCGATCGCGAACTCGTGCTCTACCAGCCCGGGATCGTGATGGAATACCTCGACGAGCGCTTTCCGCACCCCCCGCTTCTGCCAGTCTATCCCGTGGCGCGCGGGGAGTGCCGGCAGTTGCTGTACCGCATCGAGCGGGACTGGAGCTCGCGGGTCGACCTGGTAGAGCGCCCGGGGAGTCCGCCCCACGCGGTGACCAAGGCCCGACGCGAGCTCGGCGACGAACTGCTCGCGGTGGCGCCGGTCTTCGCGCAAAAGCCGTTTTTCATGAGCGAGGAGTTCTCGCTGCTCGATTGCTGCCTGTCCGCGATACTGTGGCGACTGCCCGCGCTGGGGATCGAATTGCCCAACGCGCGGCAGACCAGGCCGTTGCACGATTACATGACCCGGATGTTCGCGCGCGATACCTTCCGCTCGAGCCTGTCCGAGGCTGAAAAGGAGATCCGCCGACGCTGATCCGCCCGCGCGGGCGGTGGCAGACGCCACGATATGAGCATGAAATCCAGTCGACCCTACCTGGTCCGCGCACTCTACGAGTGGATCCTCGACAACGGCTGCACGCCCTACCTGCTGGTGGACGCCACGGCTCCGGGCGTGGAAGTGCCGCAGCAGTACGTCAAGAACGGGCAGATCGTGCTCAACGTGGCGCCGGGTGCGGTGGCCGGGATCGACATGTCGAACGAGGACGTCCGCTTCCGCGGACGTTTCGCCGGGGTGGCGATCGACGTCTTCGTACCGATCGGCGCGGTGCTGGGAATCTACGCGCGCGAAAACGGCCAGGGCATGGTGTTCGAGCCTGAGCAGGCGCCGCCACCGTCGCCGTCGGACGACGAGCCGCGGAGCGGCAAGCCCTCGCTGCGCGTGGTGAAGTAAGCGCTCACGCCTCGCCGAAGAGTCGCAGCTCGATCAGCGCGCTCAGCGTGTTCAGCAACAGCAACTGGCACTCGCTGACGCGGTAGGGATCGTCCGATGGCACGCGCAGCTCGATGTCCGCCGGCCCCAGCGCCGCCGCGGGTTCCCCGCCTTCGTCGGCCGTGAGCGCGATGATGCGCATCTCGCGTGCATGGGCGGCACGCACTGCGGGTCCGAGGCCGGCGCCGCCCGGTGATCCCGCGATCAGCACCAGCGCATCGCCAGCCTGCCCCAGGGCGCGGATCTGCCGGGAATGGACCTCGCTGGTGCCGTAGCTCTCGGCGACCGCGGCGATGGTCGCCGGATCGTTGCCGATGGCTATCGCCGGCAAGCCCGGGCGGTCGATCTGGGCCCGATTGAGCAGGCTGGTGCAGAACGCCTGGCCAAGCGCGGTGCCGATGCCGCTGCCGCAGACCAGAACGCGGCGGTCGGCAAGGAGGCTGTCGCACAGCAGTTCGACGGCGCGGTGTATCTGCGGATACATCGCGTCGAGCGCGCGGTACACGGTGTCAACG
>JAGPES010000315.1 GCA_018057015.1 Pseudomonadales bacterium
GTCGTCGGCCGGCTGCTGAACTACCTGCTCGTTCCCCTCTACACCTACCAATTCGCCGATCCCGGGGATTTCGGGGTCATCACGGAGTTCTACGCCTACGCGGCCTTCCTGAACGTGGTGCTCACCTACGGGATGGAGACGGCCTTCTTCAATTTTTCCGCCAAGCGCGATCGCAATCCCGCCGTCTACAGCACCGCGCTGTTCTCGCTGGGGCTCAGCACCGCGCTGTTCCTGGCCGTGCTCACGCTGAACGCGCAGGCCGTGGCGCAGTTGCTGCGCTATCCGGGGCACGCCGAATACGTGCTGTGGATGGCCTGGGTGATCGGTCTCGACGCCTTGGCGGCGATACCGTTCGCGCGGCTCAGGGAGCAGCAGCGCGCCTGGCGTTTCGCCCTGCTGAAGACCCTGAACATCCTCGTCAACATCGGCGGCAACCTGCTCTTCCTCGGTCTGGGCAAGTGGGCCTTCGAGTCGGCTGCGGTGCCGGCGTGGCTGGCGTGGGCGAGCGCGCTCTACGACCCGCGGATCGGCATCGGCTACGTATTCATCGCCAACTTCGTCGCGAGCGCCGTCACGCTGCTCCTGCTGCTGCCGGAACTGCTCGCGGCGCGCGCCCGGCCCGAGCTCGCGCTGTGGCGGCACATGCTGGCCTATGCGCTGCCGCTGCTGCTGGCCGGGATGGCCGGCATGGTCAACGAGACCATGGACCGCATCCTGCTGAAATACCTGCTGCCCGCGCACGTAGCGATGCAGCAGCTCGGCATCTACGGGGCCTGCTACAAGATCTCGATCCTGATGAGCATTTTCGTGCAGGCGTTCCGCTACGCCGCCGAGCCCTTCTTCTTCGCCCGGCACAGGCAGGCCGATGCGCGCGAGCTGTACGCGCTGGTGATGCGCTGGTTCGTCATCGCCTGCGCGTTCATTTTCCTCGCCGTCATGGCGAACATCGCCTGGGTGCAGTACTTCGTGGGGGCCAGCTACCGCGCGGGCCTGGACGTGGTGCCCGTCCTGCTCATGGCCAACCTCTGCCTGGGCGTCTTCTTCAACCTGTCGATCTGGTACAAGCTCACCGAGCAGACCCGCTTCGGCACCTACCTGACGCTGTGGGGCGCGGCGGTCACGCTGGCGCTGAATTTCTGGTGGATCCCGCGCATCGGCTACATGGGCGCGGCCTGGGCCACGCTGGTCTGCTACGCGAGCATGGCGGCCTGGTCCTACCTGCTGGGGCAGAAATACTTCGCGGTGCCCTACGATCTGAAGCGCCTGCTCGGCTACCCGCTGCTGGCGCTGGCCCTGTACGCCTGCCAGCTGCAGGCGGACGGCCTGGCCCCGGCGTGGGAACTGCTGGCACGCAATGGCACGCTGGCGGTCTTTCTCGGTGTCGTCCTCCTCCTCGAGCGCACGGGCCGTTCACCGCTCGGTTGAACACGCGCGCGGGTGACCCGGCTCCCGCGTGGCTGCGGCGGCAGACCCGGATTGGACTCCGGCGAGTCCGCCGGATTAGACTCGACGTGCCCCGCGCCGGGAAGGCGTGCCCCGTCCGGCGCGGGGAACAATGCGACCATGACCACACGATAAAGGAAGGGGATCCCTCGTGAACCACTCGTCCGTCTTCACGGCTGCCGTCGTCGCCGCGCTTTCCCTGCTGTCGGCGCAGACCGGTCACGCCGGTGACCAGAAATACCGCTACGATGCCGATGTCGCGCGCACGAGCTACGGCATACCGCATATCCGCGCCGCTGACTGGGGCAGTCTCGGCTACGGTTACGGCTACGTGTTCGCGCAGGACAACGCCTGCGTTCTCGCGCGCGACGTGCTCGTGGCCACCGGCACGCAGTCGCGCTGGTTCGGCGCCGGCGCGAACAATGCGAACCTGTATTCGGATCGCGTCTACCGGATGGTGAACTCGGATGCGCGCAGCGAGGTCGCCTGGGCCAGGCTCGATGCGGACACCCGCGCGCTGCTCACGGGTTACGCCGAGGGCTACAACCGCTACCTGCGCGATACCGGCGGCGACCGGCTCGCCGCGGATTGTCGCGCACAGCCCTGGGTGCGCCCGCTCGAGGGGCTCGACACGCTCAAGGTGCTGCGCAAGCTGCTGGTGCGCGCCGGCACCGGGAGCTTCGTCACGCAGGTCGCGACCGCTACGCCTCCCGCGATGCCGGTGGCGGATGCGGCCGGTTCGACGGCGCCCGCTGCCTTGCTCGCCGCGTCAGCCTCCGCGGACACCGCGGCGCCCCTCATCGATCCGGCCGATCTGCCGGACTTCAGCCCGGAGCGTTTCGGCAGCAACGCCGTCGGACTCGGCGGCGACCTCACGGGCGGCGCCGGCGCGCTGCTCGGCAACCCGCATTTTCCCTGGGTCGGCATAGAGCGCTTCTACGCGGTACACCTCACGATCCCGGGGCGCTACGACGTGATGGGTGGATCGATCTTCGGTTTCCCCCTGGTCAACATCGGGTTCAACAGCAACGTCGCGTGGAGCCACACCGTCTCGACCGCCCGGCGCTTCATCCTGCGCGAGCTGGCGCTGGTGCCGGGAAACCCGCGCGCCTATCGCTACGACGGCGTCGCGGTCGAGATGCAGCCGGAAGTGGTCGCCGTCGACGTGCTGCAGCCCGACGGCTCGATGGCCCGCGACGAACACACGTTCTGGCAGACGCAGTTCGGTCCGGTCGTCGTGCCGTCGCCGCTGATCCCCTGGTCGCTGGGCACCGCCTACGCGCTGACTGACATCAACCTCGAGAACGATCGCGCCTTCCGCCAGTACGTCGAGATGGGACAGGCACGCGACCTCGGGGAGCTCAGGTCGGCGCTGGAGCGCCACGTCGGTCTGCCGTGGGTCAACACGATCGCGGCCGACAGCAGCGGCAACGCGTTCTACGGCGACATCGGCTCGATCCCCAACGTCAGCAACGCGAAACTCGCCAGCTGCTCGAACTCGCCGGTTGCGCGCCTGCTCGCCACGCTGCGCGTGTACACGCTCGACGGCTCGACCTCGAGCTGCGATCCCGGCACCGACGCCGACGCGCCCGTGCCGGGCGTGTTCGGCGCCGGCAACCTGCCCGGGCTGATGCGGCGCGATTTCGTGCAGAACTCCAACGACAGTTACTGGCTGGCGAATCCGGCCGAGCGGCTGGAGGGCTTCTCGCGCATCATCGGCAGCGACGAGCAGAGCCCGCAGGGTTTCCGCACGCGGCTCGGACTGCGCCAGATCTACGATCGCGATGCCGGCCTCGACGACCTGCCCGATACGGGCTTCGACCGCCGCTGGCTGCAGGGCGTGCTGTTCGGCAATCGTCACTACAGCGCCGAGATCATGCGGCCCGGCGTGCTGCAGCTGTGCGCCACCAGGAGCCCGGACGTCGTCATCGGCGACCAGACCGTGAACGTCGCGACGGCCTGCGAGGTCCTGCGCGACTGGGACGGCCGCAACGATGTCGCGAGCGTGGGCGCGCACGTCTGGGGCGAACTGTGGCGGCGGCTGTCCGGTGCGCCCACCGCGGGCTCCGGGCTGCCGGCGGTCGCCAACGAGCTCTACGCCGTGCCCTTCGATGTCGCCAATCCGGTCGATACGCCGCGCGACCTGAACCTCGACAGCGCCGCCGTCGCCACGCGCGTGATGGGCGAACTGGCGTACACGGTGACGTTCTTTGCCGACGCCGGCATCCCGCTCACTGCGCGGTGGGGCGATGTGCAGTTCGAGGTGCGCAACGGCGAGCGCATCCCGATCCACGGCGGCTCGGGCACTTCCGGCGTGTACAACGCGATCTTCACCGCGCCGCAGGTGCAGAACGGGGGGCTCACGCCGATCGTCGCCGGTTCGAGCTATATCCAGGCCGTCACGTTCAGGTCCAGGGGGCCGGAGGCGTACGCGATCCTCACCTACTCGCAATCCAGCAATCCGTCGAGTCCGCACTTCGCCGACATGACGGAACTCTACTCGCGCGAGCGCTGGGTTGCCTTGCCGTACAAGCAGGGCGACATCAGCAGCGACCCGAACTTCAAGTCGTTCCGCTTGCGCGCACGCGACTGACGGCACAGGGCCGCGGTCGGCGCGCTAGCCTACGGGTTGCCTGGCGCCACGAGTGCGTGGCGCAGCGCGATCATGCGCGTGGGGAAGTCGGTCACGATGCTGTCGATGCCGAGCGTGTGCAGGCGTCGTGCCACGGCTTCGTCGTTGACCGTCCACGCCGACACCCGCAACCCTGCCGCCTTCGCCTCTTGCACGCGCCTCGGCGTGCACAGTTTCCAGTGCAGCACCAGCAGGCTCGCGCCCAGCGCCAGCGCGGTCTTCAGCGGTTCAGGCCGTGTGCGGTCGGTGACCAGGCCGAGCGCGATGCGCGCGTCGGCCGCGCGCACGGCGCGCAGCAGCTCGCGGTCGAAGGAGGTGACGGTGGCGCGCTCGTGCAGGTCGAAGTCGCGGAACAATGCCACGAGGCGCCCGGCCATCAGCCCGCGGCTGGCGGCATCGACCGGCTTGGCCTCGAGCTGCAGGTGCTCCAGTTCGGGGAATTCCTCCAGCACGCGTGCGATGCTCGGTACCGGTTGCGGATCGGGCC